>JALYQN010000501.1 GCA_030855835.1 Actinomycetota bacterium
CAACCTCGACCGACAGCGTCAGCCCGTTCGGAGCGGCGTACGACGCGGTGTCACCGACCCGCTTGCCGCGTATCGCGGCGCCCAGCGGGCTCTGCGGCGAGTAGACGTCGAGTGACCGGACCGACGCGTCCGTGCCGAGCAGCTCACGCGAGCCCAGCAGGAACCGCTCGGTGTCCGAGTCGTCGGCGAACCGCACTGTGACGACCATGCCCGCGTCCACCGGGTCGCCCTCGTGGGCCGCCTCGCCCACCTTGGCGCGGCGCATCATGTCCTCGAGCTGGCGGATGCGTGCCTCCGATTTCCCCTGCTCCTCCTTGGCAGCGTGGTAGCCGCCGTTCTCGCGCAGGTCGCCCTCGTCGCGCGCCTCGCCGATGCGGGCGGCCAGCTCGGCGCGCGCGGGACCCCGAAGGTGGTCCAGCTCCTCCTGGAGGCGGTCGTGCGCCTCACGGGTGAGCCAGACGATGTCCTCCTCAGTCGGCTGGGTCACTGGTAGCTGCTCCTGTTCGTGCGTCGACGCGGGCCGACGGCCCGTGGCGTTCAGGGGGTGGACCGGCCGAGCCTAGCAAGGGTTTCGGCCGGCGCTCAGCCTGCTGATCAGCCGGCGGAGGCCAGGCAGCCGCGGACGGCGGCGGCCACCGCTCGGCGTTCAGTGGCGATCGAGACCGTGACGCGGTCCGTCCCCGCCTCCCGCCTGGCCAGCTCGACCGTGCGCTCGCCGACCACCTGCTTGTCCGCGGCTTGGGCGTACACCTCGCAGGTCACCGCCGTCTCGACGGCACGGCGGAGCTCGACGGTGAGGTCAGTGCGCCGGTCGGAGACCACCTCGAAGCCTGAGACGGCGGCGTCCACGTCCGGGTTCGAACCTTTGAGGGCGGCGTCGACCAGCCAGCCGGCGGAGACGGTGACGACCGCGGCCACCGCCACCGCAGCGGCGACTCGGCCGGATCGCGACGGCCGTCCGTAGCGCTGTGGCATCGCGGCCCGTGCGGCAGCCGCCGGGTCGTGTCGGGCCATGCTGCATTCTGTCCCCGTGCCGTCGTCCGTGTCCGACCAGGAACCGCTGCGTCTGATGCACGTGCACGCCCATCCGGACGACGAGTCGAGCAAAGGCGCCGCGACCACCGCCCGGTACGTGTCCGAGGGGGTCGACGTGCACGTTGTGACCTGCACCGGCGGCGAACGCGGCTCGGTTCTCAACCCCGGCATGGACCGTCCCGACGTGCTCGCCAACATCACCGAGATCCGCCGGCAGGAGATGGAGCGGGCCCGCGAGATCCTCGGCGTGCGCCAGGACTGGCTCGGCTTCGTGGACTCCGGCTGGCCGGAGGGGGACCCACCGCCACCGTTGCCGGACGGGTGCTTCGCAGCTCTCCCACTGGCGCAGACGGTGCAGCCCCTGGTGCGGCTTATGCGCGCCTTCCGTCCGCACGTCGTCACCACGTACGACGAGAATGGTGGTTACCCACATCCGGACCACCTGCGCTGCCACGAGGTGACGGTCGCCGCGTTCGATGTAGCCGGCGACCCGGGCGCCTACCCCGGAACCGGGTCCGCGTGGCAGCCGCTGAAGCTGTACTACCACCACAGCTTCCATCGGGCTCGCACCCAGGCGCTGCACGACGAGATGCTGCGCCGGGGGCTGGAGTCTCCGTACGCCGAACGGCTGGCGCAGTGGGTACCCGACCCGGAGCACGACGCACGGATCACCACCCGGGTGCCGTGCGCGCAGTGGTTCCCCGTGCGCGACCGGGCCCTGCTCGCGCACGCCACCCAGATCGACCCCGAGGGGGCGTGGTTCGCCTGCCCGCTGGCGGTCCACCAGGCCGCCTGGCCCACCGAAGATTACGAGCTCGTGCGCAACCACGTCCCATCCATGGCGCTCGCGGACGCGCCGGAGGACGACCTTTTTGCGGGCGTTCGCGAGATTCGACTGGCGCTCGCCGACCGACCGCGCTAGACCCCTGGCAAGGCTGACACCGGGGTGGGACTGCCCTGCCCCGTCGTGGACGGAGGTTGGACATGGCCGACTCGAACCGAGCTCGACGGCTGCGGGTGGCCGGCGCTCTCACCGCCGGCGGTGCGATGGTCGCTGCCGGGCTGGCGGCATCTCCCACGGTGGCCGAGCCCGACGCTGATCGCGGCGGACCCGCGCCGTTCACTGTTGTGGTCGACGGGCTGGACAACCCGCGCCAGATGCACCTGCTCGGCAACGGCACGGTGATCGTGGCCGAGGCCGGCCACGGGTCCTACAAGGCAGGCAACTGTGACGGCGAGCTGTGCATCGGGCGGACCGGCAAGATCGGGCGGTTGAAGGGCGGCGGTTACAAGCAGAAGGTGACCGGTCTGCTCTCTGGCGCGAGTGAGGACGGCACTTTCGCCACCGGCGCCGACGGCGTGGCCCGCCGCAAGCCCGGCAAGCTGATGCCGGTGATGACGTACGCACCGCCGCAGGCGATCCCGTCCGACACCAAGGGGAAGCGGCAGCTCGGCAAGCTGCTGATCAACCGGCCCAAGGGGAGCAAGTCGGTGCTGGCCGACATCTCCCGGTTCGAGGAGCGCTTCGACCCTGATGGTGAGGGCGTCGACTCGAACCCGTATGCCGGCCTGGGACTGAAGAACAAGACGCTGGTCGCCGACGCGGCTGGTGACTACATCGCCGCTGTCCGGCCGAAGGGCAAGGTCGAGCTCTGGGCGACGATGCCGGAGTATGGCAAGCGGGTCGACGCGGTGCCGACGGTGATCACGCGGGCAGGCAACGGCGCGATCCTGGTCGGGGAGCTGCACTCGGAGCAGCCCAACCAGGCGAAGGTGCTGGTGTTCAACCGCGGCGGCGAGCGCGTCAACGCTTACCGAGGCTTCACCAGCGTCACCGGGGTCGCCAGGACCAAGGACGGGACGCTGTACGTGAGCGAGCTGTTCAGTGGCTGTGGCCCCGGGGCACCGCCGAACTGCACCCCGGGCCGGGTGATCCGGGTCGAGCCCGATGGAGACCGCTCGCGGCTCAAGGTGCCGTTCCCGGCCGGCATCGTCGCCCGTGGCGACCGGGTGCTTGTGGCGGCCTGGTCGATCGCCCCGAAGAACGGCGCCTTCGGCGGTGGTGCGCAGACCAGCGGGCAGATCCG
>JALYQN010000515.1 GCA_030855835.1 Actinomycetota bacterium
TCGCGGCGGCGGTCGGGTGCGCCCTACGCGCACGGCGAGAACCTCGGCACCGCATCGCCTGGGCCGCGTTCGCAACCGGCCTGCTGGCCACAGCCGCGGGGGACATCTACTACGCACTCCTGCTGAGCCGGAACCCCGACGCCCCCTACCCATCGCTTGCCGACGGGCTGTGGCTGGTGTGGTACCCGCTGACGTACGTCGCTCTGGTGCTGATGCTGCGTGCCTGCACGGCGCGCTTCCACCCGAGCAATGTGGCTGGACGCGCTCGTCGGTGCGCTCGGCGCCGGCGCGCTGGCGCTGGTGCTCGCCTTCGACCAGCTGCTCGAGCTGTCCGGCAATCGGTTACCGGTTGTCCTCACAAACCTCGCCTACCCGATCGCGGACCTGACGCTGCTGGTGGTGGCGGTCGGGGTTCTTGCGGTCATCGGGGTGCGCGGCAGCCGCGCCTGGTGGTTCCTCATCGCCGGGCTACTCGTCTACGCCGTGGCCGACACCGTGTACGCGGTGCAGCTCAGCGCCGGCACGTACGTCGAAGGCGGAGCGCTGGACAGCCTCTGGCCACTGGCCGCGGTCTGCCTCGCCTTCGCGGCTACGTCCCCACCGCTGGCCACGGCGAGATCGGCATCGGCGTCGTCGTGGTGGGCCGTCATCGTCGTGCCGGCATGCTTCTCCGTGTCGAGCTTGGCCATCCTCGCCTACGGCCGGAACGGCGAGCTGTCGTCGACGGCCAGCGCGATGGCCCTGGCGGCGGTGGCCGCGGGCGGGGTGCGTGCCGGGCTCACCTATAGGGAGGTCAGCCAGCTTCGGGCGCGAGAGGTCATTCGGTCCGCCGACGCCCGGCTCCAGGCCCGCACCGACGAGCTGACCGGACTCACCAACCGGCGAGGTTTCGCAGCGGGGCTCGACGAGGCACTTGCCGAACGCCTTGACGATCAGGCGCTCGCCGTGCTCCTCATCGACCTCGACCGCTTCAAGGAGATCAACGACGCTCTCGGCCACCACGCCGGGGACGACCTGCTGCGTCTGGTGGGCCAACGATTGTCCGGTTGTGTGCGCAACGACGATCTGCTGGCACGCCTGGGGGGCGACGAGTTCGCCATTGCGCTCCGCGCTCGTGACGATCCGGAGACCGCGGACGCGGTCGCGCAGCGCATCCTCGACGCGCTGGCCCTCCCGTGCCATCTTGACGACATCGCCCTACACCTCGGCGCCAGCATCGGCATCGCCTTGTGCCCCACTCACTCCACCGACGCCGCCGCGCTGCTGCAGCAGGCCGACGTGGCGATGTACGACGCCAAGTCCTCGCGGGGTGGCTGGCGAAACTACAACCCGACCCGCGACACCAACAGCCGTGACCGGTTGGCCACCATCGAGGGGCTGCGTGCCGCCATCGGGAGCGGCCAGCTGGTGCTGCACTACCAGCCGAAGATCGACCTTGTCACTGGTGCGGTCACCGGAACCGAGGCGCTGGTGCGGTGGCAGCACCCGCAGCGTGGGCTGCTGGCCCCCGAAACGTTCCTCGCGCTCGCCGAGCAGACCGGGTTGATGCGACCGCTGACCGAGGTCGTCCTGCGTGAGGCGCTGGGCCAGCTGCACCGGTGGCGCCAGCAGGGTCGAGATCTCACCATGGCCATGGCCGTCAACATCTCCGCCTCGAACCTCCTCGACGCCTCGCTGCCCGCCCACGTCAGCGCCCTGCTGACCCAGTACGAGTTGCCGGCCAGCCTGGTGCAGCTCGAGATCACCGAGACCACCTTGATGGCCGACCCGCTGCGCGCGGCTCAGGTGGTGGCGAGCCTGCTTCAGCTCGGAGTCACCGCGTCCGTCGACGACTACGGGACCGGCTACTCGTCGCTGGCTTACCTGCGCGACCTGTCAGTGGCCGAGCTCAAGCTGGACCGCAGCTTCATCCTCGACATCTGCCGCGACCCGCGAGCCTCCGCGATCGTCCGCTCCACGGTCGACCTGGCCCACTCCCTGGGAATGCGCATGGTGGCCGAGGGCGTGGAGGACGCTGACGGGGCCCAAGCGCTGTCCAGTCTCGGCTGTGACATCGCACAGGGGTTCCACTACAGCCGGCCCGTTCCCGCCGCCGAGCTCGAGCGCTGGCTCAACGAGCGCGCGGCGGTCCCACCCGCGTTGGCAGGTGGCTTAATCTCGCCGGAGTGAGCGCCGCCCAGGAGCCGCCCGACGAGCGCCGCACGGTGCTGGTCACGCTGAGCGGCGCCGACCGTCCCGGCGTCACCGCGGCGGTGTTTGCTGCATGCGGTGCGTTCCCGGTCGAGGTCGTCGACATCGAGCAGATGGTCATCCGTGGCCGGCTCGTCCTGGCCGTCCTGCTCACCGCGCCGCGAGACCTACCGGCGATGCGGACCGCGCTGGCTGAGGTCGCCCAGTCGCAGGGCCTCGAGTTTGCACTGGAGCCCGGGCTTGGCGACGCCCACAGCCGCGGATCCGGTCGGGCACGGGTCACGGTGTTGGGGTCGCCGCTGCGCCCGGCCGCGTTCGCCGCGGTGGCTGGTCGGGTGGCCGACACCGGCGCCAACATCGACCGGATCCGCCGGATCGCGCGGTATCCGGTCACCGCCGTGGACCTCGATGTATCCGGCGCCGACACTGGCCGGCTGCAGGTGCTGCTGGCGACCGAGGCCGCCCGGCAGTGGGTCGACATCGCGGTCCAGAGTGCGGACATCCACCGGTACGCGCAGCGGCTGGTGGTGCTGGATGTCGACTCGACCCTGGTACAGGGCGAGGTGATCGAGATGCTCGCCGAGCACGCCGGTTGCCGCGCCGAGGTTCAGGACGTCACCGACCGGGCGATGCGTGGCGAGCTGGACTTCGAGACCTCGCTGCGAGAGAGGGTCGCCCTGCTTGCGGGCGTACCCGCGGCAGTCATCGAGCAGGTGTACGCCGGGTTGGTGCTGACCCCCGGGGCGCGGACGCTGGTGCGTGCCCTGCACCGGCTGGGCTACCGGCTCGGGCTGGTCAGCGGCGGCTTCACCCAGGTCGTCGAGCCGATCGCCCACGACCTCGGCATCCGCTACGTGGCCGCCAACACCCTCGAGATCGAGGACGCTCACCTCACCGGCCGGTTGGTGGGAGACATTGTGGACCGTGCGACCAAGGCGGACGCGTTGCGCCGATTCGCGGTCGACGCCGGAGTGCCGATCCGCAACACCGTGGCGGTGGGCGACGGCGCAAACGACCTCGACATGCTCGCGGCGGCGGGGCTGGGGGTGGCGTTCAACGCCAAGCAGGTGGTCCGCGAAGCCGCTGACACAGCGGTGAGCGCCCCGTACCTGGACAGCGTCGCCTACCTGCTCGGCATCACCCGCGAGGAGCTGGAGGCAGGCGACGACAGCGACTGACGGCCAACCTGGCTGGCCGGTCAGCCCCGGCCGACCTCCACGGCCTCGAGCCGGCAGCTGCCCGCCGCCAGGTCAGACCACAGGCCCTGGTAGCTGAGCACCGCGACCGCCGCGGTCG
>JALYQN010000014.1 GCA_030855835.1 Actinomycetota bacterium
CGGTCAGATCTCGTCTGGCGGACAGCCACACGTCGATGACCTGCCCGAACTGGTCGACCGCCCGGTACAGGTACGTCCACCGCCCGTTGACCTTGACGTAGGTCTCGTCGACGAACCAGCGATCACCCGGCACATGACGGCACGACCGTGCTGCCTCGACGAACTCCGGTGTGCAGCGTTGGACCCACCGGTAGATCGTGACGTGATCGGACGTCCACTCCCCGCTCGGCGAGCAGCTCCTCCACGTCGCGGTACGACAGGCCGTACCGCAGGTACCACCGCACCGCGATCGAGATCACCTCCCGAGGGAACCGGAAACCAACGAACGCGGAGCCGAAGCTGAGGTCATTCGGACAGTCTCCCGACCTGCTGATCGCCCAACGCAACAGTGCCCTCGTGACACCAAGGCGCAGCGACGGGTGGAGCGCACGGTCCGTGGTCTGGCACGGGATAGGTGGCGTGGGCGCCTCGCGCCATCGTCACCTCGAATCGCCTACGCAACGCTCCACGCGCAGTCGCCGCAACGCACATCTCGGAGTTGACCCCACATACCGAGAGATGCGAAACGCCCTTATCTCGAAGGAGACTTTCAAGGTCGGTGCCCGCGAAGCCGTCCACCTCCGTCTTTCGCAGAACCATGACTCACGCTGGCCGTCGGGCCTGCAGCCCTGCGCTGCCAAGGGCCGCGCGCACGGTGCCCATCGCGATGCCATGGGCCCAGTGCACCGCAGTGTTGAGCTGTCGTACGTCCTTGTCCGAGCCGCCATCTCTGCCCGGCAGCAAGGAGGCTCCGACCTGGCCGGGGACCTGGCTTCCGGCGCGCCCTGAGACCGACATCTCGAGCCGCTCGGACATGGTCATGGCGATGGTGCCGGCGGCTCCGGCCACCATGCCGCCGGCGGCGGAGGCCAGGATGGCCTTGGGCATGTCTGCTCTTTGTCGGTTGGCATGGCGGCCCGATCAGGCGCCTTGGCCCAGGTTGATCATGAGACCGCCGTCCATGACGTACGACGCGCCGGTGACGTAGTCGGCGTCGGAAGAGGCCAGGAAGACCGCCAGCCGGGCGATCTCCTCTGGTTCGGCCGCTCGCTTCCACGGGATGCTCTGCACCTGCTCGTCGAGCAGCTCTGGGTCGTCGATCGCCGCCTGGTTGAACGGGGTCAGCACCATGCCGGGTGCCAGGCTGTTGACGTTGATCTTGTGCGGGGCCAGCTCGAGAGCGAGGGTTCGGGTCAGCATGCGCACGGCACCTTTGGAGCAGTCGTAGTCGGCGCCACCGGCGTTCGGGTTGTCGGCGTGTACCGACGACACGTTGATGATCTTGCCCGTGCCGCCGGCGGCGAGGCGCAGCTGGACGAAACGCCGGCAGCAGAAAAACGGGCCGTAGACATTGGTACGCATCGCACGGTCCCAGACCTCGGTCGACAGCTCCGCGACCGGGTTGCCGGACGCGTCCACCCCGGCGTTGTTCATGAGGATGTCGGGCGTACCGAGGTCAGCCACGAGCGCGTCGAACAGGAGCGCGACCTGGTCCTCGTCGCTGACATCGGCCTGAACGACTTTGCACCGCCGGCCCTCGTCCTCGACCGCCGCCTTGGTCCTGGCCGCCCCTTCGGCGTCGTGCAGGTAGTTCACGGCGACATCGGCGCCCTCTTTGGCGAACGCGATCGCCGATGCCTGGCCGATTCCGGAGTCCGATCCGGTGATGAGAGCCACCTTGCCGGACAGTCGTGTCGTCATGTCGTTCCTCCAGTAGGTGAAGCGCGAGTGGTGTCACGTTCAGCTTGCCCGAGTCGCCACGCGGCGTTGATGAGGCCGACATGGGAAAACGCCTGCGGCACGTTGCCGAGGAGCTCGCCGCTGACCGGATCCGCCTCCTCCGACATCAGGCCCAGGTCATTGGCGTGGCCGGTCGCGCGGTGGAACCACGCGGTGGCGCGATCGGCGCGCCCGCCCAGGGCGAGGCACTCGACCAGCCAGAAGGTGCAGATCAAGAACCCGCTGGGGTCGCTGGACCACCGGCGCACGAGGCTCTCGGTGCCGAGCTCGCGTTCGATCGCCTCGATGGTTGCCCACATGCGCTCATCGGTGGCCGGCAGGAAGTCGATGAGGGGCAGCATCAGGACCGAGGCGTCCAGCTCGTCGGAGTCGAAGGCGCCGGTGTAGGCGCCGGCCGAATCGCTCCATGCCCGGCTGAGCACGGCCGCGCGCACCTCGTCGCGGACGGTGGTCCCGCGGGCTGGATCGGCTCGCGGG
>JALYQN010000031.1 GCA_030855835.1 Actinomycetota bacterium
CCCCACTGGGTCCAGAGCGCAGCTTCCAGCCGCTGCAGGTCACCGACGGAGTCGCCCATCTCCGCCTCGTCCACCTCCACGTAGCGCAGCCGTACCACCGGATCGACCGGCAGCGTCAGCCGGTCGACGTCCTTGCGCACCACCTGGCGGTGCACCTGGCTGTCGGCAGGCACGTGCACGACCACGCTGTCCATGACCTGCGCCGCGCAGCCGAGGCGACGGCCGGGTCCCAGTGGACGCCGGCCGCGATAGCCGGCCTCGGTGGCGTCGGGTGGGCTCAGCCGGCTCGGGTCGGCGGGCACCCCGGGCCGCTCGCCGAGCTCGACCTGGCAGCGCCCGCAGATGCCGCGACCACCGCACACGGAGTCGAGGTCGACCCCCAGCCCGCGGGCCGCGTCCAGCACGGTGATGCCCGGCGGCACTGGACCTCGCCGCCCGGACGGGGTGAAGACCACGTCCAACAGGTCACGCCGCCCCTCGACCGCGTCCGGCATCTCGACCACCTCAGGCATCTCGACCACCTCACGCACCGGCCCCTGCCCGCCGCCGACCGGTGACGCGCCGCCCTCGACCGTCGCCGGCGGTGCTGCCGCTGGACCGGTTCGCGCGGATCCAGGCGGTGCAGTTGTGATCGTTCCCGGTGAGCACGTCGGCGGCCAGTACCGCCTGGCGGATCTCGGGCTCCAGGGGGTTGGTGATCGCGGAGGTCAGACCGGCACCGGCCGCCATCGCCAGGAACGAAGCGTTGATCCCGGCCCTGTTGGGGAGCCCGAAGCTGATGTTGGACGCACCGCAGGTCGTGTTCACGCCGAGCTCGCCGCTGAGCCGGCGAGCCAAGGACATGACCTGGCGTCCCGCGCCGCGCATCGCCCCAATTGGCATCACGAGCGGGTCGACGACGATGTCGGCGGCCGGGATGCCGTGCTCGCGCGCACGGTTGACGATGAGCCGGGCCAGCTCGAACCGGACATCGGGGTCCTCCGAGATGCCGGTCTCGTCGTTGGTGATCGCCACGACCGCCGCGCCGTACCTCGCCACCAGCGGCAGCACCGCCTCCAGCCGGTCCTCCTCGGCCGTCACCGAGTTGACCAGTGGCTTGCCGTCGTACGTCGCAAGCCCGGCCTCGAGCGCCGCGACGATCGACGAGTCGATGGACAGCGGCACGTCAACGACCGACTGCACGACCCGGATCGTCTCGGCCAGGATCGCCGGCTCGTCGGCGAGCGGGATGCCCGCGTTGACGTCCAGCATCGCCGCTCCCGCTTCGACCTGAGCCAACGCATCGGCGCGGACTCGGCCGAAGTCGCCGGCGGTCATCTCCGCCGCCAGCTGCTTGCGACCGGTCGGGTTGATGCGCTCGCCGATGATGACGAACCCGCGGTCGGGTCCGAGCACCACCTCTCGGGTGGCCGAGCTGAGCACGGTTTCGGTCATCGCGGCACACCACGCGCAGTGGGGGTGGCCCGGACCAGGTCGGTCAGCACCGCCCACGGGTGCTGCCGGTCGAGGGAGGCGACCTCGGTGTCGACTTCGGCCTGCAGGTCCGCGCTGCAGGCACGGGTCCGTCGGTCCCACTGCTCGAGGTAACCGTCGGACCCGGTGAGGCCGGCGCGCATGGCGGCCCGGTCGACTGCCTGCAGGAAGCGGTCCGGGAGCCGGGCGCGGACGGTGTCGCGGCCGTGCTGCGCGACCACTTGCGTCGGGATGTCCCGCCACCAGATCACCGACAACCGTGGGGTGTCGGCGCGGCGCGGGCTCACCGCGACACCGCCGGAGCCGGCATCCCCAGCGACACCAGAGTCGGTGCGACGGTACCGGTGCCGACCGGGACGTGCTCCAGGCGCAGACCGAGACGGTCGGCGGCGCGCTGGGCGTCGTCCAGCAGCCGCGGGGTGGGGAACTGGGACAGGTAGACGAGCCGGGTGTAGTTGCCGAAGTAGTCGTCGCGCAGGTGCGGCCAGCGGTCCAGCCCCAATGCCCTCCATACCAGCCGGTCGAACTGCCGGACCAGGAAGTCGGTCAGGTAGAAGGTGCCGGGCTCGGCGTCGTGCAGCCGGGCGAACATCTCGGCGCCGGCGAAGAACTCGTAGCAGTGCGAGCCGGGCAGCCGCCGCGCGCCGTGGCGCTCCAGGACGGTGTCCAGCGCGCCGCCGGTGCCGCAGTCGCCGTACGCGACGAACACCTCGGCGTAGCGTCCGGCGGCTGCGACCAGGCGTTCCTCGACCGCGGCCGGGATCTGCTTCGGCGTGTTGTGCAGGCCGGCGGGCAGGTACTGCATCCGCAGACCGGTCAGCTGGTTGGCGTCCACGACAGCCTTCAGCTCGCGGGCCAGCGCCCCGCAGGCGATGACCAGCACACCCCGTGCATCGGGCTCGGTGCCCGGGGCAGGCTCAGTCTCAGCTGGCTGCTGCGAGCTCACGACGGGCCCGTACGAGAGTCTGCGCGGTCTCCGCGGTCACGGCGGCGTCCCGGCAGTAGGCGTCGGCGCCGACTGCGCGGCCGAACTCCTCGTTGAGGGGGGCTCCGCCGACCAGCACGATGTAGCGGTCACGCAGCCCGCGCTGCTCGAGCTCGTCGATCACCACCTTCATGTACGGCATCGTCGTGGTGAGCAGCGCGGACATCCCCAGGATGTCGGGCTGGTGCTCTTCCAGTGCGTCCAGGTACGCCTGCGCGTCGTTGTTGATCCCGATGTCGACGACCTCGAAGCCCGCACCCTCCAGCATCATGGCGACGAGGTTCTTGCCGATGTCGTGGATGTCGCCCTTGACCGTCCCGATGACGACCTTGCCGATTCGCTGCACGCCGGTCTCCGCCAGCAACGGTCGCAGGACGGTCATCCCGGCCTTCATCGCGTTGGCCGCGAGCAGGACCTCAGGCACGAACAGGATGCCGTCGCGGAAGTCGACCCCGACGATGCGCATCCCCTCCACGAGTGCGTCGTTGAGGACCCGCTGAGCAGACCAGCCACGAGCCAACAGGATCTCGGTGCCGGCGAGGATCTCGGCGGCCATGCCGTCATAGAGGTCGTCATGCATCTGCTCGACGAGCTCGTCGTCGGCGAGCGTGGCGAGATCCAGTGCGTCGTCATCCATGCGATACCCTCCACCCGACCCGTGCGTTCCACGATACGGTTTCGTACTGTCTACTGGAACAGTAGAACGCTACCGTAGCGAATGTCGAGCGCCGCGCGGCACGGATCGGTAATCAGCAACCAAAACGGTCCGACCTGTCCGATTTGGCTGAATCCGCGTGCTAGAGGGCGGTCCGGGTGGCTGGTGTGCGCCCCCGGCCCGTACCGGCTAACGCTAGAGCGGACTGAGCCGCGTTCCGTATCGTGGGTCCTCCGGTACGCTGGCCCCCCCAACCCCCGGAGTGCCATGCCCCGCGTGCAGTCCGTCGAGCGAGCCTTTGCGATCTTGGACATCGTTGCCACCGGCGCCTCCGGCGTCACCGAGATCGCCGGGCGTACGGATCTACCCAAGTCGACGGTGGCCAGGCTGCTGTCGACTCTGGAGGACGTCGGTGCCGTCGAGCGGGCCACTGACGGTGCCTACTACCGGCTCGGGCCCAGGCTCCCCGAGATGTGCGGTCCGGTCGACGTCACGGCACAGCTGGCGGTCACTATGCGCCCGCACCTGGAGCGACTGGCGATGCAGCTCGGCGAGGCGAGCGGGTTCGGTGTGCCCGACGGCCATGCCGTTCGGGTCATCAGCCAGGTGGAGAGCCCGAACCCGGTTCAGGTGCGGGACTACACCGGCATGGTGTTCCCTGCCCACGTCGGCGCGCCCGGCATGTGCCTGATGGCGGAGTGGCCCGAGCGCGAGGTGCGCCGCTACCTGTCGCGTCCACTGGCGCCCTACACCGAGCACACCATGATCCACCCGCAGCAGATCTACGAACGGATCGTCCAGGTGCGCAAGGACGGCTACTGCTGGGTGCACGAAGAGTTCGCCGAGGGCATCTCGTCGGTGGCCGCGGTGGTGCACGACCCACGTGGTCGGGTCGTCGGGGCCCTGCACGCCCACGGACCCACCTACCGTTTCCCTGCCCCGGGCGACGGCATCTGGACCGCCGAGCTGATCCGCGCCACCGCGAGCGAGATCTTCACCTCCCCCACCTGAGCGGCACCCACACGGGGATGGGAGGCCGCTGGCTACCTGGTGAGGCCCTGGGGCTCGAGGAACTCCTCGTCCACAAGGAACTCCTGCACGACGTCGTTGACTGGCCGACCATCGACGTCGACCGCCGCGTTCAGCTCCTGCAGCGTCTGGTCGTCGAGAGCAGCCGCGATCGGGCTGAACAGGTCCTGCAGCTCGGGGTACTCCTCGTACAGCTGGGCCCGCATCGTCAGTGCCGGGTTGTAGACGGCGAAGAAGTCCTGGTCGTCGGCCAGCAGTTGCAGCCCAAGTGCTGGGCTGCGCCCATCGGTACGGAACACCTCACCGAAGTTGCACGCACGCCCGCTGCCGACAGCAGGGTAGATCAGGTCCTCCTGCTCGAGGGTCTGCACGCCGTCGTCCGGGAACTCGAAGCCGTAGTGCTGCTCCAGCCCCGGCAGGCCGTCACTGCGCTCGGCGAACTCTGACGCGACGCACAGCGTCGCCTTCTCCGGAGCCTGCTCGATCAGGGTGCCCAGGTCGGACAGCGTGGTGACCGCAGCCAAGTCCTCGTCATAGTCGGCGCTGTCGTCGTCGTACACCTCGTCCCGGACCGCAAGCGCGTACGTGTTGTTGGCGGGGGCGGGTGCGATCCACGTGATGTCGTTGTCGCGAAGATCCTGGGCGGCAACCTCGTCGAACTGCTGCTCGGCGTTGGCGATCGGTTGCTTGTTGTCCAAGATCACCAGCCAGCCGGTGCCGGTGTACTCCCAGTAGACGTCGGTCGCCCCCGCCTCCAGCGCCTCTCGCGCGGCAGCCGTGCTGGCAAGACCGGTCCGGTCCTCCACGGTGGCCCCGGCGGCCTGGAGGACCTGCATGGTGAGCTGGCCCAAGATCAGCTGCTCGGTGAAGTCCTTGGAGCCGACGGTGATCTGGACGCCGGACAAGTCGATGCCTTCGGTGACGGTCTCGGTGGAGTCCCCACCTGAGGTCGAGTCGCTCCCGCACGCTGCCAGCAGAGTCACGAACGCTCCCGCAAGCGCCTCCCTGAGCAGCCGCTGTGCCTCACCGCTGCGCATTGGCGATCCGGATACGTCGGGGCTCACGCCCGCTGGAGGCGCAGGCGCCCCGTACGGTCACGG
>JALYQN010000054.1 GCA_030855835.1 Actinomycetota bacterium
GGTCCGCACGCTTCGTACGACCAGCGGCCCCACACCCACCGCGCTGGCGGCGGCGGACGTGACGGGGGAGGGCACGGCAGCGAGCCTACGTGCGAGGCTGTCGACCGTGGCGAGGGCGTCCCTGGACAAGCGTCCCGCAGAGGTCGCGGCAATGTTCGACGCGGTAGCGGCTGGCTACGACCGCACCAACGACGTGCTGTCGCTGTGGCAGGACCGGCGGTGGCGTCATGCGGTGCTGCGAGCGGCCGCTCCGCGACCGGATGACGCCGTGCTCGACCTTGCCGCCGGCACCGGCACCTCGAGCCTGCCGTTCGCGCGGGCCGGTGCCCGGGTGGTGCCGTGCGACTTCTCCCTCGGGATGCTGCGAACCGGCAAGCTTGCCCGGCCGGAGCTGGCGTTCACCGCCGGGGATGCCACCAGGCTCCCGTTCGCGGACGCGGTCTTCGACGTGGTCACCATCTCGTTCGGGCTACGCAATGTCGTCGAGCCCGACCGCGCGCTGGTCGAGATGGCACGGGTGACGCGCCCCGGCGGTCGGCTGATCGTGTGCGAGTTCAGCCAACCGGTGCTGCCGGTCCTGTCCACCGTCTACCGCCACTACCTGATGCGGGCGCTGCCCTCCGTCGCCCGAGCCATCTCGTCGAGTCCGGATGCGTACGTCTACCTGGCTGAGTCGATCCGGGCCTGGCCGGACCAGCGGGCCCTCGCCGCCCGGATCGCCGCCGCCGGCTGGGACCGGGTTGGTTGGCGCAACCTGTCCGCCGGCGTCGTCGCCCTGCACACCGCTGTCGTACCGGCGGTGCGCGCGGCATACACTCGGGCCACGACTTCGTGAAGTTCTTCACAAGGGAGCGATCGGCACCATGCCAGCGGGCAGCACGACCGGCTCCACCGCGGACGTCATCGTGGTGGGTGCCGGCCCGGGCGGGTCGGCCACCGCAGCCCACCTGGCCCAGGCCGGCGTCGACGTGCTGGTGCTGGAGAAGACGGCCTTCCCGCGGGAGAAGGTCTGTGGCGACGGGCTGACGCCGCGGGCCACCCGCGCGCTGCTTCGCATCGGCATCGACCTGGACGGACCCGGCTGGATCCGCAACCAGGGTCTGCGTGTGCTCGCCGGCGGTCATCGCCTGGAGCTGCCGTGGCCCGCGCTCGCCGACTACCCGGCGTACGGGCTGGTGCGCACCCGAGAGGACTTCGACGAGATCCTTGCCCGGCATGCGCAGAAGGCCGGTGCCCGGCTGATGGAGCGCACCGCGGTGACCGGACCGATGCTGGACGACAGCGGTCGGGTCGTCGGCGTCACCGCGCGCACCGTCGACGAGCACGGGCGCAAGACCGGCGACGAGCAGAGGCTCAGCGCGCAGGTGGTGGTCGCCGCCGACGGCAACTCGGCTCGCCTCCCGCTGTCGCTGGGGTTGCAGCGTCGCCTTGACCGCCCCATGGGCGTCGCAGTCCGCACCTACTTCGACAGCCCACGCCACGACGACGACTGGCTGGAAAGTCACCTCGAGCTCTGGGACGGCCCGTGGGACGCCGAGGGGTCGAAGATGCTGCCCGGCTACGGCTGGATCTTCGGGGTCGGCGACGGCACCTGCAACGTCGGAGTCGGCATCCTGGACACCTCCGCGGCATTCCAGCACGTCGACTACAAGGACCTGCTCCAGCGCTGGCTCGACCAGACCCCGGAGGAGTGGGGCTTCCGGGAGCAGCACCGCACCCGTCCCATCCGCGGCGCGGCGCTGCCGATGGCGTTCAACCGCAAGCCGCACTATGCCCGCGGGCTGCTGCTCGTCGGTGATGCGGGCGGCATGGTCAACCCGATGAACGGGGAGGGCATCGCGTACGCGCTGGAGTCCGGTGAGCTGGCCGCGGAGACCATTACCCAAGCGCTGGGTCGACCGAACGCGGACCGCGAACGGGTGCTGCGGGCCTACCCCGAGGCGCTGGCGGCCCGCTACGGCGGGTACTTCACACTCGGCCGCGGCTTCGTCAAGCTCATCGGCCGTCCACGGTTCATCCGAGCGGTCACCCGGCACGGCATCAAGCGCCCGGCGCTGATGCGTATCGCGCTCAAGCTGCTGGCCAACCTCACCGACCCGCGCGCCGGCGACGCGACCGACCGCACCATCAACGCCTTGAACCGGATCACTCCGGCTGCCTGATCGGACCCCCCAACCGGGTCCTAGGATGACGATTCGTCGGCGACGGGTTCGCTGGCTGGGAGGAGCACCACGTGGCCGACTACGTGCCGATCCTCGCGTTGCTGGCGCTCGGTTTCGGCTTTGCCGCCTTCTCCGTCGTCATCAGCGGGTTCACCGGCCCGAAGCGCTACAACCGAGCTCGCCTCGACTCCTATGAGTGCGGTATCCAGCCGACGCCGCAACCGGCGGGTGGCGGCCGGTTCCCGGTGAAGTACTTCATCACCGCGATGCTGTTCATCGTCTTCGACATCGAGATCATCTTCCTCTACCCGTACGCCGTCGCCTTCGACTCACTGGCCTTGTTCGGGCTGGTCGAGATGGCCCTGTTCATCGGCACCGTCTTCGTCGCGTATGTGTACGTCTGGCGTCGCGGCGGGCTCGAGTGGGACTGACCGTGACACCGAATCAGGGAGGCAACCACTGATGGGTCTCGAGGAGAAGCTGCCCAGCGGCGTGCTGCTCACCTCTGTCGAGCAGGTCGCCGGGTACTTTCGCAAGGCCTCGCTGTGGCCGGCGACGTTCGGCCTGGCGTGCTGCGCGATCGAGATGATGACGTTCGGCGGGCCGCGCTACGACAGCTCCCGGTGGGGCATGGAGGTCTTCCGCGCCTCGCCGCGGCAGGCAGACCTGATGATCGTCGCGGGCCGGGTCAGCAACAAGATGGCGCCGGTGCTCCGGCAGATCTACGACCAGATGGCCAACCCCAAGTGGGTGCTCGCTATGGGCGTGTGCGCCAGCTCCGGTGGCATGTTCAACAACTACGCGATCGTCCAGGGCGTCGACCACGTGGTGCCCGTCGACATGTACCTGCCCGGCTGCCCGCCTCGCCCGGAGATGCTCATCGACGCGATCTTGAAGCTGCACGACAACATCAAGGCGGCGAAGCTGGGTCCGCACCGCCGGGCCGAGATCGACGAGCTGGAACAGCAGGCGCTGACCGCGCTGCCCACCTCGCAGCAGAAGGGTCTGCTGCGGTGAGCGCTGACGAGGACGGCTCTGACAGCACCGACGGCTCCGCGAGCACCGACGGCTCCGAGCTGGGGCACTCCGCCGCCGAGAAGCAGCTGCACGAGCAGACCAGCACCGACGAGGCCGGCATCAGTGCGGCCGAGCCGCAGGTCGGCACCCGCCCACAGGGTCCGGAGCGTGACCTCGGCGTCCAGGGCCGCATGCGCGAGAACACGGTGGTCCCGGAGCACGCGGTGGTGCCGGATGCGGTGAGCCGGCTCGAGGTGGTCGGCGTCCGGGAGGGCGCGTTCGGCGTCTCGGGTACCGGCGACACCTCCGGCTACGGCGGGCTGCGTCGACCGGTGGTCATGCCGGGCGCCAGCGAGCGCCCTTACGGCAGCTGGTTCGACGCGGTGGTCGACCGGCTCGGTGCGCGGGACGGCGATGCCGGGGTTCCGTCCGCTGCGATCGAGATGGTGGTGGTGCATCGCGGTGAGATGACCGTGCACGTGCGCCGCGAGGACCTGGTGGCGGTGGTGAGCCGGTTGCGCGACGACCCGCAGCTGCGCTTCGAGTTCTGCAGCGGTGTTTCGGGTGTGCATTACCCAGACGACGCCGGACGCGAGCTGCATGCCGTCTACCATCTGCTGTCGATGACCCACAACCGTCGGCTCCGGCTGGAGGTCGCCGTCCCGGACGCCGACCCGCACCTGCCGTCGGTCGTCAGCGTCTACCCCACCGCCGACTGGCACGAGCGCGAGACGTACGACTTCTTCGGACTGGTCTTCGACGGGCACCCGAGCCTGACTCGCATCATGATGCCGGACGACTGGCCCGGTCACCCGCAGCGCAAGGACTACCCGCTCGGTGGCATCCCGGTCGAGTACAAGGGCGCGACGATCCCGCCCCCGGACACGCGGAGGACGTACAGCTGATGACGCCGAGCACCGCGAGCACCACAACAGACCCGTACGCTCCGCACCGCGACACCACGTCCGGGCCGGTGTTCACCGTCACCGGGCAGGACTGGGACTCCGTCGTCGCCGGGGCCGCCGATGCCGAAGAGGAGCGGGTCGTCGTCAACATGGGACCCCAGCACCCGTCCACGCACGGGGTGCTGCGGCTGATCCTCGAGCTCGACGGCGAGACGGTGACCGACGCCCGCTGCGGCATCGGCTACCTGCACACCGGTATCGAGAAGAACATGGAGTTCCGCACCTGGACGCAAGGCTCCACCTTCTGCACCCGGATGGACTACCTGGCGCCGTTCTACAACGAGGCCGCGTACGCCATGGGGATCGAGCGGCTGCTCGACATCGAGGACGACATCCCTGAGCGCGCCCAGGTGATGCGCGTACTTCTCATGGAACTGAACCGGATCTCCTCGCACCTGGTGGCGATCGCCACCGGAGGGATGGAGATCGGGGCGCTGACCGTGATGACCATCGGCTTCCGCGAGCGGGAGCTGGTCCTCGACCTGTTCGAGCTGATCACGGGGCTACGGATGAACCACGCGTTCATCCGGCCCGGCGGTGTCGCCCAGGACATGCCACCGGGGGCGCTGGAGCAGATCCGCGAGTTCGTCAAGCTGATGAAGAAGCGGTTGCCCGAGTACGCCGCGTTCTGCAATGCCAACCCGGTGTTCAAGGGTCGCTTGGTCGACACCGGGAACCTCGATCTCGCCGGCTGCCTGGCGCTGGGCGCGACCGGTCCGGTGCTGCGAGCCACCGGCTACCCGTGGGACCTGCGGCGCACCCAGCCGTACTGGGGGTACGACAGCTTCGACTTCGACGTCGTCACCTGGGACACCTGCGACGCCTATGGGCGGTTCCGTATCCGGCTCGAGGAGATGTGGCAGTCGCTGCGCATCGCCGAGCAGTGCGCCGATCGGCTACAGGGGCTGGAGGGCGCCCCGGTCGTGGTGGCGGACAAGAAGATCGCCTGGCCGGCACAGCTCGCCGTAGGCAGCGACGGCATGGGCAACTCCCTGGACCACATCCGCCACATCATGGGCGAGTCGATGGAGGCCCTGATCCACCACTTCAAGCTGGTGACCGAGGGCTTCCGGGTCCCGGCCGGACAGGCGTACGGCGTGGTCGAGTCGCCGCGCGGCGAGCTGGGTTGCCATGTGGTGTCGGACGGCGGCACCAAGCCTTACCGTGCACACTTCCGTGACCCGTCGTTCGTCAACCTGCAGTGCACGTCGGTGATGAGCGAAGGCGGCATGATCGCCGACGTCATCGTCGCGGTGGCCAGCATCGACCCGGTGATGGGGGGCGTGGACCGCTGATGACCACGTCCCGTGCCGCCGCGGTCGGGCGGCCCACGGTGGAGGCCGGCACACCGGCCGAGCTGTCCGCCGGCCCGCTGCCCGCGACGACGCTGGCCGAGCTGCGCGAGATAGCCGAGCGCTACCCGCAACCCAGGTCGGCGCTGCTGCCGATGCTGCATCTGGTGCAGAGCGTCGAGGGCTGCGTCACTCAGCGCGGCATCGAGGCCTGCGCCGACGTGCTCGGACTCAGCGCCGCCGACGTCAGTGGCGTCTCGACGTTCTACACCATGTACAAGCGCCGCCCGGTCGGCACCTACCACGTCGGGGTCTGCACCAACACCCTGTGCGCGGTCATGGGCGGCGACGCGATCTTCGACCGCCTCCAGGGCCACCTGGACGTCGGCAACGACGAAACCACAGCCGACGGCATCGTCACCCTCGAGCACGTGGAGTGCAACGCGGCCTGCGACTACGCGCCCGTCGTGATGGTCAACTGGGAGTTCTTCGACAACCAGACCGTCGAGTCGGCGGTCGACCTGGTTGACCGGCTGCGTTCGGGGGGAACCGTCCAGGCGACCCGGGGTGCGCAGGTATGCACCTGGCGGGAGGCCGAGCGGGTGCTCGCCGGCTTCCCTGACGACCGAGCCGACCAGGGGCCGGGGGCCGGCCCGGCCTCGCTGGCCGGGCTGCGGCTCGCGCGAGAGCGGGGCTGGAC
>JALYQN010000058.1 GCA_030855835.1 Actinomycetota bacterium
CGGCTCGTAGCGACCGGGAGCGTGTTCACCGGCGGCGTAGCCGAGGAAGGCCGCGCACCAGGGTTCGTTCAGCGTGGTCCAAAACCGCACCCGGTCACCGAGCGCGGCGACGGTCGCCGCCGCGTACTCGGCGAAGCGCTCGGCGGTGTCCCGCTCCGGCCAGCCGCCGGCGTCCTCGAGGGCCTGCGGCAAGTCCCAGTGGTACAGCGTGATCCACGGCTCGACGTCGTGGGCGCGCAGCTCGTCTACCAGCTGCCGGTAGAAGTCCAGCCCCGCCTCGTTGACCGGCCCCCGGCCGTCCGGCTGCACTCGCGGCCACGCGACGGAGAAACGGTAGGCCCGCAACCCGAGCTCGGCCATCAGCGCGACGTCCTCGCGCCAGCGGTGGAAGTGGTCGCTGGTGACGTCCCCAGTGTCACCGCCCAGCACCGCGCCCGGAGTGTGGCTGAAGGTGTCCCAGATCGACGGCCCGCGCCCACTTTCGCCGGCGCCCCCTTCGATCTGGTACGCCGCGGTCGCCGCGCCCCAGCAGAAGTCCCGCGGGAGCGCGGTCAGGTCCACGGTTCCAGGCTCGACCATCCTCGGCACGCTACCGAGGTCGCGGGTCGGCCCGCGCCGGGACCAGCGGCGAGGGAGCCACCCGCAGGACGACGGCCAGCCACCCGGGCAGCCACCAGTTCCACCGTCCGAGCACGCTGACCAGCGCGGGCACCAGCAGCGCCCGAACGATCGTGGCGTCGATGAGGATGCCCACCCCGAGTGCGGTGCCGAGCACCTTGTTGTCGGTTCCGGGGCCGGATGCCAGGGCGGAGAAGGCGAAGAACAGGATCAACGCCGCCGAGGTCACCAACCGGCCGGTGCGGCCCAGACCGATCACCACCGCCTCCGAGGTCGAGCCGGTCGCGTCGTACTCCTCGCGCATCCGGGCGAGGATGAACACCTCGTAGTCCATCGACAGCCCGAACAGGAACGCGAAGATCACCACGGGCAGCCAGAACGTGATCGCTCCGGTCTCGGAGACGCCGAACAGGGCCTGCGAGCCGTTCCCCTCCTGCCAGAAGTAGGTGATCGCCCCGAAGACGGCGGCCAGCGACACCAGGTTGAGCAGCACCGCCTTGAGCGGCAGCAGTACCGACCGGAAGGTGCGCACCAGCAGCAGGAAGGTGACTGTCGCGATCAGCAGCAGCACGTACGGAAAGTTGTCGTAGACGGCACCGAAGTAGTCCTCGACGACCGCACCGGCGCCGGTGACCAGCACCTCGCCGTCGGTGGCCGACTCGACCGCGGCCCGGACGTCGTCGACCACGTCGATGCTGGTGCTGTCGACCGTTTCCGCGTCGGGGATCACGTCCACGACGGCCGTGCCCCCGGAGCTGTCGCTGCTGGCCGCCGTGTAGACACCGTCGACCTCGCCGGCGGCCCGCAGTGCGTCGGCGGTCTGGTCGGCGGGAACGAGCACCTCGATCGGCGTCAGCACGCCGGTGCCGATGTCACCGTCGCGCAGCGTCTGGGTGGCTTGGAACGAGGGGCCACTGGTCGACAGCGAGTCGACGCTGGCCTGTCCGATCTTGAGGCCGAATACCGGGGCGACCAGCAGACCGAGAAGAACCACGGCAGCCGCGGTGGCGACGAAGCGGCGCCGCACGATCGTCCGCGCCCACGCCGACCAGCCCTTGGATGCCGCGCCCTCCTTGCGGATGCGTGGCCAGTCCGCCCGCGGTCCGATGCTGGCGAGCAGGGCCGGGAGCAGGGTGAGCGACACCGCCACGCTGACGATCGGGATGAGCATCCCGCCCAACCCCATGCTGCGCAGGAACGGCACCGGCAGCACCAGCAGGGCGACGAGGCTGATGGCCACCGTGCCGCCCGAAGCGAGCACTGCGTGACCCGCGGTACGCATCGCGATCACCACCGACTCGTGGTTGTCGTGGCCGTGGGCGCGCTCCTCGCGCCAGCGGGACACGATGATCAGCGAGTAGTCGATCGCGACGCCGAGGCCGATCAGCGAGATGAGGAACTGCACGACGAAGCTCACCTCGGTGAGCGTCGTGAGCCCGAGGACGATCAGGAGCGTGGTGAGAATGGACACCGCCGCCACCAGCATCGGAACCAGAGCGAGCAGCGAAGCGAAGACGAACAGCAGCACCGCCAGGGCGCCGGCCGCCCCTAAGAGGGTCTCGACGAGCACGCTGGGGCCCTCGGTGTCCCCGCCGGCGGAGAGCAGGGCGTACGACGTCAGCTCGGCGTCGAGCCCAGCCGAGCCTGCGGCCCGCTGCAGCGCCGGCTCGATCTCTGTCTCGAGTCCCGGCCCGAAGCTGGTCGGAATCGGTCCCTGCACGAGCGCGAACGTCGTCCGGCCGTCGTCGGACACGAACCGCTCGTCCCCGGTGCTGGCGAAGTCGACCACCCGCGCCTGCGGCACCTGCTCCCGCAGCTGGTCGAAGACCTGGGCGACCCGGTCGCTCTGCTCCTGCACGGTGGTGTTGTCCGGCACGGTGACGACCGGCACGAGGGTGTCGAAGGTGCTGACCCCGTACTCAGCGATCAGCACCTGCTCCGCGTCGTCACCGGGTTGGCCCGGCAGCGAGAAGTCGACCGACAGCCGGTCGGACAGCTGGCTGGCGGCGTAACCGCCGCTCACGAACAGCACCAGCCAGACCAGGCTGACGATGCGGCGGTGGCGGAGCACCGTCTCGGCGAAGCGCTGCATGACCTTCCCCTCTGGACAGCCGATGGGAGATTCCCGTCGCTGCAACGACGAGGATGTCTCATCGCCGATCCGGGCAGCGCACCGGCAGGCTCAGGCGACCGCCCCGGCGAACCGGCCGGCGTCCTCGAACGGGCCGACCACCGCCAGCGACGGCTCTTCGGCCAGCAGCTCGCCGGCCAGCTCGCGTACCTCGTCGGGTGTGACCGATGCGATCCGCTGCAGCACCTCGTCGATGCTGAGCAGCTCGCCGTGCACCAGGTCTGCCTTGCCGATCCGGGCCATCCGCGACCCGGAGTCCTCCAGGCCGAGCACCAGGCTGCCACGCAGCTGACCCCGACCGCGCTCCACCTCGTCGTCGGACAGCCCGCCACGGGCCACGTCGGCGAGCTGGTCCCGGCACAGGGTGAGGACCTCGTCCACGCGGGACGGTGCGCAGCCGGCGTACACGCCGAGCATCCCCGAGTCGGCGTAGTGGCTGGCGAAGGAGTAGACCGCGTACGCCAGGCCTCGCTTCTCCCGCACCTCCTGGAACAGCCGCGAGCTCATCCCGCCGCCGAGCGACGCGTTCAGCACGCCGACGGCGAATCGACGGTCATCGGAGCGCCGCAGCCCGGGCAGGCCCAGCACCAGGTTGGCCTGCTCGGTGGGGCGGTGAACCAG
>JALYQN010000068.1 GCA_030855835.1 Actinomycetota bacterium
CACCAAGAACGCCCCGGCCGTGCCGCCAAGCAGGTGCCAGGCCCGCAGCCGGCCGGTGCGGTACGCCGCGCGTACCGAGGCCATTCCGCGCCGCATCGGACGAGACACGGCGGCCGCTGTGCACAACAGCACGAACCCGCCGCCGAAGCTGACCAGGGCGGCCGCCACCCCGGCGGTGGCGTCCCCGCCGAGGCCGCCCGCGAGGTCACCGTTGAGCTGGGACTGGACCGCGACCAAGGCGCCGATCCCCACCATCGTCGGGATGGCCAGCACCCGCAGCCAGCGCGGGTCGTTGTGCTCGCCGGCACCGCGTTGGGCTGCCGTGGCGCTGGTCATCACCTGACCATCATCAACCTCGTCCTGCTACGGTCCGGTCGCCTGGGTGTTGGAGGAGGGCGGCATGGCCAAGGGCAGCGACACCTACACCGTCGAGCAGACCGCAAGGACGGTGGCCGAGCCACTGCAGATCCATGAGCAGCTGGCCGACTTCCACCAGTGGGTGGTCCGGATCCAAGAGGAGCGCTGATGGCTGCCCCCGAGCCCAGCACCCTGGCGCAGCCGGTCTCGCCCGTGGCCGACAGTCACGACCTGATCCGCGTGCAGGGCGCACGCGAGAACAATCTCAAGGATGTCAGCGTCGAGCTCCCGAAGCGCCGGCTGACGGTGTTCACCGGCGTCTCCGGGTCGGGCAAGAGCTCGCTGGTCTTCGCCACGATCGCCGCGGAGTCGCAGCGGATGATCAACGAGACCTACAGCGCCTTCGTGCAGGGCTTCATGCCGACGCTGTCGCGGCCGGAGGTTGACGTCCTGGAGGGCCTCACGACCGCGATCATCGTCGACCAGGAGCGGATGGGCGCGAATCCCCGCTCCACGGTCGGGACCGCCACCGATGCCAACGCGATGCTGCGCATCCTGTTCAGCCGTCTGGGGGATCCGCACGTCGGGCCTCCCACCGCGTACTCGTTCAACGTCCCGACGCGCAAGGCCAGTGGCGTGATGAGCACGGAGAAGGGCGGCCGGCTGGAGAAGAACGTAGTGCGCGAGGCCGTATATCTAGGCGGCATGTGCCCTCGCTGCGAGGGCATGGGCAATGTCAGCGACATCGACCTGACTGCGTTGTACGACGACTCCAAGTCGCTCAGCGAGGGTGCCCTGACGGTACCGGGCTACAGCATGGACGGCTGGTACGGCCGGCTGTTCGAAGGTGTCGGTCTGCCGATGGGCAAGCCGATCGCGAAGTTCACCAGCAAGCAGCTCGACACGATGCTCTATGCCGAGCCCACCAAGATCAAGGTCGAGGGGGTGAACCTGACCTTCGAGGGGCTCATCCCCAAGATCCAGAAGTCGATCCTGTCCAAGGACCGCGAGGCGATGCAGCCACACGTGCGTTGTTTCGTCGAGCGGGCGGTGACCTTCCAGACCTGCCCCGCCTGCGGCGGCACCCGCCTGTCGCAAGAGGCGTTGAAGTCCCGAATCGGGGGCAGGAACATCGCTGAGCTGTGCGCCATGCAGATCAGCGACCTCCGCGAATGGATCCGCGGCCTGGACCAGCCGTCGGTGGCCCCGTTGCTCGGCGGGCTGCAGCACCTGCTCGACTCGTTCGCGGAGATCGGGTTGGGTTATCTCTGTCTCGACCGGCCGGCGGGCACCCTGTCCGGGGGGGAGGCGCAACGCACCAAGATGATCCGCCACCTCGGCTCGTCGCTCACCGACGTCACGTACGTGTTCGACGAACCAACGATCGGCCTGCACCCGCACGACATCGAGCGGATGAACGACCTGCTGCTGCAGCTGCGCGACAAGGGCAACACCGTGCTCGTCGTCGAGCACAAGCCGGAGACGATCTTCATTGCCGACCACGCCGTCGACATCGGCCCCGGCGCCGGCACCGAGGGCGGAAGCGTCTGCTTCGAGGGCACCGTGGAGAGGCTGCGGACAAGCGACACCACAACCGGCCGCCACCTCGACGACCGGGCCGCCTTGAAGGAATCGGTACGTGCGCCGTCGGAGGCACTCGAGGTCCGTGGCGCGTCGACGCACAACCTCCAAGACGTGGACGTCGACCTCCCGCTGGGGGTGCTCTGCGTGCTCACGGGTGTCGCCGGCTCCGGTAAGAGCTCGCTCATCAACGGCTCGGTCGCCGGTCGCGACGGTGTGGTGGTGATCGACCAGGGCGCGATCCGCGGTTCCCGACGGAGCAACCCGGCGACGTACACCGGACTGCTCGAGCCGATCCGCAAGGCGTTCGCAAAGGCCAATGGCGTCAAGCCGGCGCTGTTCAGCTCCAACTCCGAAGGCGCCTGCCCGACCTGCAACGGCGCCGGCGTCATCTACACCGAGCTGGGCGTCATGGCCACCGTCGAATCCACGTGTGAGGAGTGCGAGGGAAGACGGTTCCTGGCGTCGGTGCTGGACTACACGCTGGGCGGCCGGAACATCGCCGAAGTGCTCGCGATGTCCGTCGTCGAGGCAGCGGAGTTCTTCGCCGCCGGTGCGGCGCGCACGCCTGCCGCGCACGCCATCCTCGACCGGCTCGCCGACGTCGGGCTCGGCTACCTCAGCCTCGGCCAGCCGTTGACAACGCTGTCCGGCGGCGAGCGCCAGCGACTCAAGCTGGCAACTCGCATGGCCGAGAAGGGCGGCGTCTACGTGCTCGACGAGCCGACCAGCGGCCTGCACCTGGCCGACGTGGACAACCTGCTCCGCCTGCTCGACCGGATCGTGGACTCCGGCAAGTCGGTCATCGTCATCGAGCACCACCAGGCGGTCATGGCGCACGCCGACTGGATCATCGACCTCGGCCCCGGGGCTGGCCACGACGGCGGCCGGATCGTCTTCGAGGGCACCCCCGCCGACCTGGTGGCCACCCGATCCACCCTGACCGGGGAGCACCTCGCGGCCTACGTGGGCACCTGACCGCGGCCGCGCCGGGTGCCGGACTCAGAAAGGGTTCGACCGACGCCTGCTGGGCGTGGAACGCTCCCGCCATGACGAGCAGTGAGGTCTGGGACGAAGAGACCGCTGCCGAGTACGACGACGCTGCCGCCTCCCAGTTCCTGCCCGAGGTGCTGCAGCCGACGATCGACCTCCTCGACCGCCTGCGCGCCGGTGGGCCGGTGTTGGAGCTCGCCATCGGCACCGGCCGGGTCGGCGTTGCGCTGCGACTACGGAACGCACGAGTTTCCGGAATCGAGCTCTCTGCCCCGATGGTGGCCCGACTGCGTGACAAGATCAGCGAGGACGAGCTGCCGGTCGTGGTGGGCGACATGGCCACCACGACGGTTCCGGGAGCCGGGGACTTCGCACTCGTTCTCCTGGTGTGGAACAGCATCTCCAATCTCCGCACCCAGGCTGAGCAGGTCCAGTGCTTCCGTAATGCGGCACACCATCTTCGCCCTGGCGGCCGCTTGGTCATCGAGCTCTGGGTGCCCCCGGTCCAACGCCTCACACCGGGGCACCAGGCGGTCCCGATGAGCGTCGACGACGGCCACCTGATCTTCGACACCTACGACCTGGTCACCCAGGAGTGCGCGTCACATCACTACCAGCGAGGCGCTGACGGAGGCATCAGGTACGGAACCGGTCACTTCCGCTACATCTGGCCATCCGAATGTGACCTGATGGCGCGGCTGGCCGGTCTCGCGCTGGAGTTCCGGTTCGAGGACTGGAACGAGACACCGTTCACCGCCGCCAGTGAGAGCCACGTCTCCGTGTGGCGTAAGAGTAAGTGCTGAAGCGCCGATAAGTGACATTATGTCAAGTCAGACCCCTGGCGGGAGCCTACAGCCAATGACGACAATGCGGATCCTGGTGACCCGGGTACGGCCGACCGACGAGTCACACCGGGTGACGACTCTGGAGCTCTTCTTCGACCTGGTGTTCGTGTTCGCCTTCACTCAGGTGACCGCCCTGATGGCCGAGGACCCGACGGTGGTCGGCGCCCTGCGCGGCCTGGTGCTGCTCGCGCTGCTGTGGTGGGCGTGGTGCTCATACGCCTGGTTAGGCAACCAGGCGCACGCAGATGAGGGACTCGTCCGCGCCACCGTCGTGATCGCGGCGGCCGCGATGTTCGTGGTGGCGCTAGCCATCCCCGAGTCCTTCGCCGACCGGGACGGCGGGCTGTTCGCCCCATTCGTGCTGGCCGCGTGCTACGCGCTCGTGCGGCTCCTGCACCTGGCGTGCTACCTGGTCGCGGCCGGAGACGACGCGGGGCTGCGTCGCCAGCTACTGCTGACCGCTGTTCCGGTGGTGGCGGCGACCGGCCTGCTGGTGCTGGGTGGCGCTGCCGGACCGCCTTACCAGGCCGTGCTGTGGGCGGCGGCGCTGTTGGTGGACTACACCGGGATCTGGATCACCGGAACCTCGGGGTGGCGGTTGCCCAGCCCGGTCCACTTCGCGGAGCGGCACGGCCTCATCGTCATCGTCGCGCTGGGTGAGTCACTGGTCGCCCTCGGGGTGGGCGTGGACAAGATGCCTCTCTCGTTGGCGGTCGTCACCGCCGCGGTGCTGGGGGTGGCCATCGCAGTCAGCATGTGGTGGCTGTGCTTCGACGTCGTCGCGCACGTGGCCGAGGGGGTCCTGTCGCGGACCCAGGGCGAGGCACGCAGCCGGCTGGCCCGGGACTCCTACACCTACCTGCACTTCCCCATCGTCGCCTCGATCATCTTCTTGGCGCTCGGGCTGAAGAAGGTGCTGGAGTACGTCTCCGACACCGAGCGCCACGACCTGACCGACGCCCTCACCGGCGTCCCGCTGGTTGCGCTGTACGGCGGCGTGGCAACGTACCTGCTCGGGCACGTCGTCTTCCGCCGTCGCAACATCGGCAGCTGGAACCTGCACCGCAGCATCGTCGCCTTGCTGCTCCTGCTGCTGGTGCCGGTCGCCTGGCAGCTGCCCGCACTGCTGTCGCTGGCAATCGTCGCCGCCCTGCTCGCCCTGCTGGTGGTCTACGAGGTGCTGCGCTTCGGGGAGGCCCGTGACCGGGTACGTCACCACGACGCATCCTGAGCCCCGCGGAGGTCAGATAGCCCGCAGCCTCGGCAGCACCTGCTCAGTGACCTGCTCGACCCAGTGCACCGGGTCGGGTCCCGGTGGTCCGGTCCAGACCATGTCGACGCCGGACCTGGCGTACTCCTCCATGCTGTCGAGGAACCCGTCGGGGTCGGCGAGCGGGTCGGTGCCGGTGATGATGGTCTTCGCGATGTCGTCCGGGTTCCGGTCGAGCGCCTCACAGTGGCCCGCGAGCACCTCCAGTTTGTGGGCCACTGCGTCGGGCTCGGTGGCGAACAGGTTGCACGCGTCGGCGTACTGCGCGACGAGTCGCAAGGTCTTCTTCTCGCCACTTCCTCCGACCAGGACCTTCGGATGCGGCTGCTGGATCGGGCGGGGAGAGCAGATGGTCTCCGTCAGCTGGTAGTGCCGGCCGTGGTACGCCCCGTCGTCGTCGCTCCACATCTGCCGGCAGATCTGCAGCGTCTCCTCCAGCCGCTCGAACCGTTCGCTGAGCGGTGGGAACGGGACGCCGAGGCCGCGGTGCTCGCGCTCGTACCACGCCGCACCGATGCCCAGCTGGGCCCGGCCCCCGGACAACACGTCGAGGGTGGTCACGATCTTGGCCAGCAACCCGGGGTGGCGGTAGCTGACCCCGGTGACCAGCAGGCCGAGGGTCACGTTCTCGGTCAGTCCGGCGATGTAGCCCAGCGCGGTGTACCCCTCCAGCATCGGCGCCGCGGGCCCGCCGAGGTCCTCCATCTGGAACCAGTGGTCCATCAAGGTGAGCGTCGAGCAGCCTCCCGCATCCGCGGCTCGGATCGTCGATGCCAGGGTCGGTGCCAGCGACTCGGGACCTCCTGGCAGCGTGAAGTTCGCGAGGTGGATCCCCAGCTTCATGAGAGCCAGCCTAGGGTCGCCTCACAGGTCGCGGACCGGCAGCCGGAGCCCGTCCCTGCCGGCCGCGGCGGCGGGCGCGGCGAAGGCGTCGGTGACCGCGGCGGGCAACGGCTCGATCCCCAGCAGCCCCAGCGCGCCTCGGCGGACCAGCCCGTTCCACTCCCCCGCCCGGGCGAACATGAAGTGCCCCACCATCGGCAGCTCGAACCGCGCCACCTGGGCCCCCACCTCCCGCGCTCGAACCGACCACTCCAGGCTGCCCGCGGGTGAGGTCCACCGGTCCATCGAGCCGTGCGCCAGCATGAGCCGCTGACCGCGCGCGGCGTTCACGGGCTCCCCCGGAGCCAGCCAAGGCGCCAGGGCCACCACGCCGTCGACCCCGTGGGCGTCAGCAAGGCGGCAGACCGCCCGGCCACCCATCGAGTGCCCCACCAGGACCACCGGCACCCCGTCGTAGCGTTCGGCCACCTGACACAGCGCCCACCTGCCGTCGCGAACCGGCCCCGGCTCCGCGCCGGAGTCGGCGTTCCATCCGCGCTCGGCGTAGCGCAGCAGCTCGACCGCGACCCCAGCGGCGTTGGCCGGGCCGGCCAGCCGGCGTTGCAGGACCAGCATCCGCAGCCAGGACGTGTTGGTACTGCGGACCGGGTCGTGGCTGGATGCCCGGCCGCCGTGCAGCATGAGCACCACGCCACGAACCGCCCGGCCCTGGGCCGGCGCGTGGGTGGTCAGCTCTGCCTCGGGCACCACCAGATCGTGACAGGCCGACCGTGTCAGGGTGTGACCGGCTACCCACAGTCAGGGAGCACGGCGACACCGGCGCGCGGGAGCATCGGGTAGTCCCGCTTGACCTGCTGGTAGGTCGCGGTGCGGTCCTGCTCGCGGTCGCGCACGGTGAGCACGCCGTCGGCCAAGGCGTACGACGTCACCGTGGAGCCAGCGTCCAGGCCGGGCGGGTACGCCGTCACCCGGGCGAAGCCTTTGGGCAGGCAGGTGAGCAGCTGTGGCAGGCCGCCGCCGTCGTCGACGGTGGCGAACAGCTCCCACGGTCGGCCGGCCTGCTGCACCTGTACGAGCTCGCCGTCCACCCACGAGAACATCGCCAGGGTTCCGCCGCCTCGCGGGCTCCAGCTCGTCGTGACCACGATCTCGTCCCCGGCGGCTCCGTCGACCTGGGCGAAGGTTGGTGCAGCCAGTGGGGTGGGGCCGACCGCCTCCCGGGCGCCGGCGACGGGTGCTGCCACGGTCCCGGAGGCAGTAGTAGCGACGACCGCCACCCGGCAGCCCGCATCGCCGGCAGGAACCGTCCCCATGACGACCGGGTCGACCCTGCGGTCGCCGTCGATGTCGGCCGAGCCCAGCTCGACCTTGCCGGTCAGCTGGGCGGCGGTCAGCTCGGCAGGGCACGGCTCGGTGACCTGCATATCTTCGTCCGGCTGCAGGCCCGGTTCCTCCCCGCTCACGGACTCATTTGCACAGCCGCTGCTGATGAGCAGGCAGCCGAGGACTGCCCCGCCAAGTCCCCGTGCCCGCACACGTCGATCCCGAGTCTTCGTCATGTCCGGTCCGACGCAGGCCCTGCGCTGGCGGTTCCCGCCGACCGGGTCCACCGCAGCCAACCGAGCCCCAGCACGGGCAGCACCAGCGGGACATAGCCGTAGCCGGCGCCGTACGACGACCACACCGTCTGGTCGGCGAACAGGTCGGGGTCGAGCACCGTCCACGTACCGACCGCGACCACACCGACCAGCTCGGTGCTGACGGCGACCCATGCCACCAGCCGGGCGGTGCCGCCGCCGCGGGCCAGCGCCACGGTCGCCACCAGGTAGACCGCTGCCGCCACTGCAGACAGGGTGTACGCCGCCGGCGCGGCGCCGAACGACTCAGCGATCTGCACCGCCGATCGCGCCGATGCCGACAGCGCGAACACCCCGTACACCGCCACCAGCACCCGGCCGGGACCCTGGTTGGTCACGATCACCCCTGCCAGACCTGCAGCATCCGCTGCACCATCGCCGCTACCGTCAGGCAGGCCACCAGCAGCACACCAACCCCCCACCGGGTGCGCTCCGAGGCGGCCCAGGCGACGGCGACCGGCAGGGCCGCAACCGCGGTGAACTGGTAGCCGACGAAGGTCACCCCATCGATCCCCGCCCGGTCGGTGACGCCCAGCGCCACCGAGCCGCCGACGAGCTGGGCGAGCAGGCCCGCTTCGAGGGCGGCCAGCAGCCAGAACAACGGGTCGCCCAGCCGCCGGTCCAGCACCACGAGCGCCAGCGACCAGGCTGCCCCGACGAAGGCCAGACCGATCAAGGCATAGCCGACGGCGGGCAGCACCGCCCCATCGTCGCAGCCCTACAGTGACCCGGTGACGACCCCGTGACCAGCCTGACCCGCGAGCAGGCGCGCGCCCGGGCAAGTGAGCTGGCGGTCCACGCGATGGACGTAGAGCTCGACCTCGACCGTGGCGCCGCCACGTTCCGGTCGACAACCACGATCATGCTCGAGGCGTGGCGTACGACGCGGACGTTCCTCGACGTGCGGCCGGTGACCCTGCTGTCGATGTCGCTCGACGGCGAGGCCCTCGACCCAGGCCAGCTCGCTGACGCCCGCTACCCACCCGAGCTCGAACCCGGTACCCACCAGGTGCGGGTCGAGGCGGACATGGCGTACAGCCGCGACGGGGAGGGCCTGCACCGCACCGTCGACCCGGCCGACGGGGAGGCGTACCTGTACCTGATGTCGTTCCTCGACGCCGCTCCCCGCTGCTTCGCCTGCTTCGACCAGCCCGACCTCAAGGCCCCGTACCGGATGCGGGTGCGGGTGCGGGTGCCGCAAGGGTGGACGGTGCTCGGCAACACCCGCGCGACGCGTGCCGCCGACGGGGCTTGGGAGCTGGCGGAGTCGCTACCGCTGGCGACCTACCTGGTGGCCCTGGTCGCCGGGCCGTACCACTCGATCACCCGTGAGCACGACGGGATCCTGCTCGGCCTGCACGCCAAACGCTCGCTGGCCGGGGCGCTCGACCGCGAGGCGGACGAGCTGTTCACAGTGACCACGCAGTCGTTCGACGCGATGCACGACCAGTTCGGGATCCGGTACCCCTTCGGCGACTACCACCAGGCTTTCGTTCCCGAGTTCAACGCCGGCGCGATGGAGAGCCCGGGGTGCGTGACCTTCCGCGACGGGCTGGTCTTCCGGTCCGCTGTGACCGACGGCGAGTGCAGCGAGCGGGCCAACGTGGTCGTGCACGAGATGGCACACCAGTGGTTCGGGAACCTGGTGACCCCCGTCTGGTGGGACGACCTGTGGCTGAACGAGTCGTTCGCCGAGTACATGGGTTACCGGATCGGCACCGAGGTCACCCGCTTCGACGACGCGTGGGTCGACTTCGCCTTCATCCGCAAGCGGTGGGGCCTGGTTGCCGACCAGCGACCCTCGACGCACCCGGTCGCCGGTAACGGCGCTGCCGACGCGCACGCCGCACTGCACGACTTCGACGGCATCTCGTACGCGAAGGGGGCCGCCGTGCTCAAGCAGCTCGCGGCCCACCTTGGCGACGACGTCTTCTTCGCCGGCGTACGCGATCACCTTCGAGCGCATGCCTACGGCAACGCGACCCTTGCCGACCTGCTGGCCGCATGGGAGCATGCCGGTGCTCGCCACCTCGGGGCGTGGGCGAAGGCCTGGCTGTCCACCACCGGTGCCGACACGCTGACCGTCGACGGGGACGAGCTGGTCCGTGCTGCGTCGGCCGGCGGTGGCGGCGGCAGGCCGCACAGCCTCACCGTGTCCTGGCTGGGCGCTGGGGACCACTCCGGGGATTCTCATCGGGTGGTCGTGTCCGGCGAGCGGACCCCACTGCCCCGCTCCCCTGCCGGGCGGTCGGTCGACGGGAAGGTACTGCTGCTGGACGTGCACGACGACACCTGGGCGAAGCTGCGCCTCGACGGCGCGAGCCTGGCCGGGTTGGTCGACGTCCTCCCCGGCGTGGCCGACCCGGTCACCCGCGGCGCGGTCTGGCTGTCGGTGCGCGACGCGTTCGACGACGCCGAGGTGCGGCCGGCGTGGGCGCTGGAGCTGCTGTGCGCGGCGCTGGCCCGTGAGGACTCCGACATCGCAGTGGGCAACCTGCTCTCCTGGGCGCACGACGTCCTGCTCGGGCGGGTGATGGGTGGTGACCCTGCCGCGACCGACCGGTTGGCGGGGGTGGCACACGCCCGGGCAATGTCAGCGCCGCCTGGCTCGGGACTCCAGCTGGCCGCTGCCCGTGGGCTGATCGAGGTCACCCGCGACACCGCGCTGCTGGGTTCATGGCTGCGCAGCGGCGGGCCGCAGGGGCTGGTGGTCGACACCGAGCTGCGCTGGCACCTGCGCATGCAGCAGTGCCGGCGAGGCGCCGTGGGGCTCGACGCGGTCGAAGCGGAGCTGGAGCACGACCGGTCCACCGAGGGACAGGTGCACGCCGCACGCTGCCGCGCCGCGCTGCCGGACGCGACCGCCAAGGCCGAGGCGTGGCGGATCCTCACCACCGATGCCAGCGCGAGCAACTACGAGCTCTACGCCATCGGGGACGGCTTCTGGTGGCCGGAGCAGCAGCTGCTCACCGCGCCCTACGTGCCGCGCTTCTTCACCGAGCTGCCCGCCACCGCCGGGCTGCGCCAGGGCTGGGTGGTTGCCGGCTCGACCAAGGCGGCCTTCCCCCGCTTCGCGGTCGACCCGTCCGCACTGCTGCTCGCCGACCGGCTGATCGCCGACGACACCGTCGACCGGGGGGTGCGCCGTTCGGTGGTCGACGAGGCGGACGGCGTCCGCCGCGCCCTTCGGGTACGGCAGCGTTTCCTCGCCAGCTGAGCGCTCGGCGGCTCAGCCGTGCAGGGCGCGGCGCAGCGCGTCCACCCGCCAGCCGAGCACCCGCGCACTCAGCGCGGCCTCTGGGGCGTACGCCTCCCCCCCGTGCACCCCGCCGGCATACACGTGCAGCTCCGTCGGCACCCCCGCCTGCAGCAGCCGGGTGGCGTAGTCGATGTCCTCGTCGCGGAACAGGTCGAGCTCGCCCACATCGATGTACGCCGGGGGCAGCCCGCGGAGGTCTGTCGCCCGGGCGGGCGCCGCGTACGGCGAGACCCCGCCGGTACCCACCCGGTCGCCGAGCAGGCACCCCCAGCCCTCCAGGTTCGCGGCCCGGTCCCATACGCCGAGGTCGATGATCTCGTGGCTGGAGCGGGTGTCGTTCCGGTCGTCGAGCATCGGGTAGATGAGCGCCTGCAGTACGAGCGCAGGGCCACCCCTGTCCCGGGCCAGCAGCGCCACCCCGGCCGCGAGCCCGCCGCCGGCGCTGGGGCCATAGACGGCCAGCCGGCTCGCGTCCGCCCCCAGGTCGGCCACTGTTGCCGCCGCCCACAGCAGCGCCGCGTAGCAGTCCTCCACCGGTGCCGGGTCGGGATGCTCCGGCGCGAGACGGTAGTCCACTGACACCAGCACGCACTGCACCGCCGCGGTGAGCCGACGTGCCGCCAGGTGCGCGGTCTCGACGCTGCCGAGCATCATCCCGCCCCCGTGGATGAACAGCACGAGCGGCAACGTCCCGGTGACTGCAGCCGGCCGGTAGACCCGTACCGGCACGGCACCCGCCGGGCCTGGGGCGGACCGGTCCTCGTACGTCACTGTGCCGTCGTCGGGTGACTCGGCGGCCAGCTCGGCCTGCAGCCGGTTGTAGGCCAACCGTCGCTCGTCAAGGTCGGCTATTGCGTTGAAGCCGCCCGGACCGCCGGTCCGGGCGAAGAAGTCGTCCAGGCCAACGCTGACCTCGACGTCGATTCGCTCGTGCACGCTCATGGCACCAGCCTGCCCCTCATCGGGTCGTTGGCACCACTAGCGTCACCGCTATGCGAGTTCTCGAGATCTGGCGCTACCCCGTCAAGTCGCTGCAGGGCGAGCAGCTGGGTCGGGTCGACCTGGGGTACGCCGGTCTCGACGGCGACCGTCGCTACGCCCTGTTCGACGTAGAGACCGGCTTCGGGCTGACCGCGCGGCGCGAGCCGCAGCTGCTGTTCGCCTC
>JALYQN010000141.1 GCA_030855835.1 Actinomycetota bacterium
GAGCGCTCAGCCGCGATCGCAGTGTGGAACATCCACTACAACTACCATCGGCCCCACAGCGCCGCGGGCGGCCGACCACCGGCATCCCTGCTCACCACCGGCGTCACCAACGTCCGACCCTCATACACCTAGCCCGCAGCATTCCTAATACTTAGGGTATGCGTTCCAGCACTACCTGTAGTCATCGCTCCGGTCGCAGCGAATGAAGTGAGCACGTCGCCTCAAGCTCGTCCGCAACCTGCGGCTGGTCCCGCAGTCACCGGAGGTTCACCATGTTCATCAGTCACCCAACCGCCCGACGCGCAGTGCGCGCCGCTGTCGGCGTCGTCGTATGCATCGGTTACGGCAGCGGCGCAATGCTTCCCGCCCAGGCCAGCAGCGCCGACCGCGACGGTGACGGGATGCCCAACCGATGGGAGCTGACCAACAGGCTCAACCCGGACCGGGCTAACGCCCACCGCGACACCGACCACGACGGCCTGCGAAACCTCGGCGAGTTCCGGCACACCACCAATCCGACGGACGAGGACTCCGACAACGACGGGCATGACGACGGCGACGAGGTCACCGACGGTCTGCACTCCACCGATGTCGATGAAGCGGACACCGAAGAAGACGGCATCGAGGACGCCGACGACGACGCAGCCGACAACGAGGACGAGGACGACGCAGTCGAGAACTGCGCCGACAATGTCAGCGACGAGGACGAGAATGACTTCGGCACCCGCGTCCACGACGCCGACAGCGACAACGACGGTACCGACGACGGCGACGAAGATGCCGACGGCGACGATGTCGACAACGAGGACGCCGACGACGACGCCGACAACAGCTGCGACGACGACCAGGACGAGGACGACGACGAGGCCGACGACGACCAGGACTGACACGCCGAAGGAGCAGTCGAGGCGCCCTCCCCCCATTCCAATGGGGGCAGGGCGCCTCGCTTGTGTCGCATGAACGCACCCTCGGGGCAATGGCTCGGGCTGGGCATCCGGGCGACGGCACTGTTGTCGCAGCAGCAGACCAGGACCACGTAGAACCGGAGCGGGCAGTCGCCGATCTCGGCGTTCCGGACCCACTCCAGGACCATCGAGAACTGTTTCATCGGCATCAGCTCGGCCGTGTCACTCTTCCGAGCGGGGATACTGTGGACATGCTCATGCGGTCCGCCGTCCCCGACTGGCTCACTCCGGTCGCCTGGACCTACATCACGCTGTCATTGCTCAGCGCCGCCTACATCGCCTTCGACATCTACCTGCTCCGTCGCCGTCATCTCGGTGTCGCCACAGAACTGGTGTGGATCACCTCTGCGCTCTACCTCGGCCCGTTCGGCGTCGCGGTCTATCTGCTCCGCGGGCGCGCCAACCCCACCTCCACGACCGTCACTGCCGGTATCGCGGACAGGGCCGAAGGCACCGCGGTCGCCGTGCTCCCCGGCGGAGGGGCATCCGCAGTGGCACACCTGATTGCGGTGCCACTCGTTGCTGCGGTCGGCTGGACCATCGCGGGTCTGGCGATGTGGCCCATGATCCTCGTCATCGCCGTCCTTGCGATCGTCATGTTGGCGATCTATGAGCGGCTAGCCAGCCGCGGCCCGCGGACCGGGCGCACCCGTGCCATCTCCGTGGGGTCTGCCCTCGCGGCTGCCCTCATCACCGTCGCCGCGTTCGACATCGGCATGGTCGGCTGGATGCTCCTGCTGCACTTCAACGACCTGATGCCGCCGGTTACCGATAGCACCTTCTGGTTCCTCATGCAGATGGGGGTCATCCTCGGCCTCCTGACCGGCTACCCGGCAGTCAGTTGGCTTCTTCGTCGCAACCAGTCAGTCGTCCCGGCCTGAACGCGGCTGGACCCGCGAACGCCGACCCTCCCGGGCTGCCGTCGCCCCTGCCCGCCTAGGAGGGACCTCCACCCCCAGACCATCGTGCTGCTAGCCGCCACTTACCGGCTCCGCTCGGCGTTCTCGACCAGGTGTTCCATGTCAGAGCTGGGACCTAGAGTCGCAGCCGTGAATGTCATTGACTGGCTCCTCGAGGGTGATCCCGCGATCCGGTGGCAGGTGTTGCGCGACCTCGTCGATGCACCCGCGGAACATATCGTCGACGCACGCGCCCGCGTGGAGTCCGAGGGTTGGGGAGCTCGCCTGCTGACCGTGCGCGACCCGGACGGTCAGTGGGACGGTGGCGCGTGCTTCCCTCGGCGCATCTCCGATGACTGGCAGGCCGGCATAAAGCCGGACTTCTCCAACGGTCAGCCCTGGACCTCGACGCTGCCAACGCTGGTGCTACTGCGCGACCTTGGCTTAGATCCCGCTAGCGCGGCAGCCCGGGAGACGATCCTGCTGGTCGCGGCGAACTGCCGATGGGAGCACGACGGCCAGGCATTCTTCGACGGCGAGGTGGAGCCGTGCATCAATGGCCGGACGCTCTCGATCGGCGCCTACTTCGCAACGAACGTCGACGGCCTGGCCTCTGCTCTGCTCGACGACCAGCTCGAAGATGGCGGCTGGAACTGCGAGACCGAGAACGGCGCCACCGTGTCGTCATTCGACTCGACGATCTGCGTGCTCGAGGGCCTGCTCGAGTACGAGCGGGCCGGGGGGCGGGTCGCGGCCGCCGCGGCTCGTCGGCGCGGCCAGGAGTACCTGCTGACGCGGCAGCTGCTCAGACGCTTGAGCACCGGTGAGGTGCCGGCCGAGCGCTGGCTGAAGTTCTCGTGGCCGCCGCGCTGGCACTACGACGTTCTGCGCGCCCTGGACCACTTTCGTCGCAGCGGTGACGCTCCCGACGCGCGTGTGGCCGAGGCCGTGCAGCTGGTCCGAGACAAGCGGCAGCCAGACGGCACCTGGCTGCTGGAGAACACCCACCCCGGCGAGACCCAGTTCCAGTTCGAGGACGGCGACGGGCAGCCGAGCCGGTGGAACACGCTGCGGGCGCTGCGTGTCCTCGACTGGTACGACCAGCGCCGTTAAACCGCAACCTGTCTGTCCCGACTCCAGTGTGGGCTAGACGCCGCACCGTAGCGGTGAGGGAGGTGGACGCCGTGGCGGTCGAGGTTGCCGCGGGCACGGTCATAATGCTGGGTGGTCCGGGGGTCGGCGCTCCGCGCGAGGATTTGCGCGTCCCGTAGCGGGACGCCGGCGTCGAGGGTGTTGGTGATCGACCATCCGGTGTTCCCTGGGGTGACCCGGGGCCTCACCGATGTCATCCTTCCCGCGTATCCGTACGCGATCCCGGACGGGCCGCTCAGGCGACCGTGGTATCTCACGGTGACAGGCCCTCGATCTGGGCGACAGCAATGACACGGTGAGGGGCGGACATGGAGACGGCGCTGCGCATCCTGCTGGGGATCCCGCTCACGTTGCTGACGGTGTTCGTGTTCGGTGCCGTGATCCGGCGGCTGCTGGGGGTGCGGGTGGGTCCGGTCCGCACATTCCTGGCAGCCCTGCTCGCGTTCCTGGTTGCAGAGCCGCTGCTGGCGGCCATGTTGCCGCCGGAGCCGACGGACCTGGCCACCGCCTTGCTGCTCGGGGCATTGTCCATCTGCACGGCGAGCCTGGGGGCCATGGTCGTCCTCGTCATCGCCGAGGTGGTAGTTCCCGACGGGTCGCTGCCGGGCCCGCTCGAGCTTTGGCGTGGATGGCGCAGCCACCTCGACCGGACCCGCCGCTACTCCCAGGTCCTGCGCATCGCCGTGCGACACGGTCTAGGTCGGTTCCTGCGCGGGAGGCGGCATCTCGGCCTGCAGTCGTCAACCTCACGGAACGAGCTGGCGCGGTCGGTGCGCCGTGCCATGGACGAGGGAGGCGTGACGTTCGTAAAGCTCGGCCAGCAGCTGTCCACCCGACGTGACCTGGTGCCGGTGGAGTTCGTCCGAGAGCTGACGAACCTGCAGGACCAGGCGGCGCCAATCCCGTGGCCCGATGTGGCGGCGGTGCTGCGTAGCGAGCTGGGCCCAGTGGACGAGGTGTTCGACCACGTCGATCCCGAGCCGCTGGCTGCCGCCTCGGTGGCCCAGGTGCACGCCGCCCGGCTGCTCGGCGGCGCCGAGGTCGTGGTCAAGGTGCAACGCCCCGGAGTGACCCGGGTCGTCGAGCAGGACCTCGACATCCTGTTCCGCCTGGCCGCCACGCTGGAAGCCCGTACAGACTGGGGCAAGTCGCTCGGCCTGGCAGGCCTCGCGTCCGGCTTCGCCCTGGCACTGCGAGAGGAACTCGACTTCACCACCGAACGCGACAACCTGCGGGCCATGGCCGCTGCTCTGGAGGCCTCCGGGCGCAGCGGAGTCCGGGTACCGGAGCCGCACGCCTGGTGGTGCACGGAGCGGGTCCTGGTGATGCAGCGGATGGCCGGGACACCGCTTGGCGGCGCCGAACCCGTCCTCGCGGCCCTCGGTCACGCCAAGTGCGGGAGGATCGCCACAGACCTGTTGGACACCGTCTTCGACCAGGTGCTGGAACACGGGGTCTTCCACGTCGACCTGCACCCGGGAAACGTGCTGGTCGCCGACGACGGAACGCTCGCACTCCTGGACCTCGGGTCGGTGGGTCGCCTCGACGGGACCACCCGGGCGGCGATCGGGCGACTGATGGCGGCGATCGGCCGGACCGACTCCCTCGCCGCCAGCGACGCGTTGCTCGAACTCGTCGACCGGCCCGAGGAGATCGACGAACGCGAGCTGGAGCGCGCCCTCGGTGCGCTGATCGTGCGGTACACCTCGCCGGGTTCCACCACGGGATCGGCCGCCTTCACCGCCCTGTTCGCCCTCGTCACTTCGCACCGGTTGGCAGTTCCGCCGCAAGTGGCCGCGGTCTTCCGGACGTTCGCGACACTCGAGGGCACCCTGCTGGCCATCGATCCCGACTTCGACCTGGTGTCAGCGGCACGTGAAACCGGACGGAGCCGCGTCGCCGAGGCGTTGACCCCGCGGCGGCTTCGGCAGTCGGTGGAGGAGGAGCTGGCCGCATTGCTCCCGGTGCTGCGTCGACTGCCGCGTCGGATGGACCGGATCGCCGACGCCGCCGAGCACGGCCGCCTCAACCTCAACGTCCGGCTGCTGGCCGACAGTCGCGACCGCCGAGTAATCGCTGACATGCTGCACCAGGCGCTGCTGAGCCTGCTCGGCTCCGCCGCCGGCCTCATGGCCGTGCTGCTGCTCGCCAACCCAGGCGGGCCGGAGGTCACCGAAACGATCCGGCTGTTCACGCTGTTCGGGTACGCCCTACTCGTCGTGGCGGCCGTGCTCGTGCTTCGCGTGCTGATAGTCGTCTTCCGAAGAGACCAGACGTAGCGTGCTGTCGGTCGAGGATCCATTCGGGGACCATCGAGGACCGATCCTCGAGCACCAGCTCGCCGGTGTCGGTCGGCGCGACGGACCGAGCGCCTCTGCAGCCACTCTTTCCTGCCATGGTCGGGCTGCGACCATGGTGGGCACCGAGGGTCCAGACGAGATCACCGGGACCCAAGGCCGCGATGTGATTGTGGCCATGAGGGGCGAGGACGTAATCAACGGCCTGAGAGGCGATGACTGGATCTGCGGTGGAGACGGGCGAGACACGATCACCGGGAACGGAGGCGACGACCACGTGTTCGGCCAGGATGGCAGCGACACCGTCATAGAGGGTGCGGGCAACGACTACGACGTCGCGGGCGGGCATGGTTCGTACGGTGACGTGCTCACCTACGAGTTTGTTGGCCAGCCTCTGACGATGCAACTGGCGACCAACTCGGCTGTGGTGGGAGATGATCGCGACACGGTCGGCCGCTTCGACGCCTACTACGGAACGCTCCACGGCGATCTCTTCACTGGCACGGACATCGGGGACCGCTTCTACGGCGACGGTGGTGACGACACCATCTACGGCTATGGCGGAGCCGACTACATACGAGGGGACGGGTTCTACGACAACAGTGTGGGCGACGACACCATCTACGGCGGCGCCGGAGACGACGACATTGACGGTGGCGCGGGGTTCGATCACCTCACCGACATGCTGGGGAACAAT
>JALYQN010000150.1 GCA_030855835.1 Actinomycetota bacterium
GTCTCTGGAGGTGCTCGAGGCTTTCAGCTCGGCACCCGCCTCGATGACCGATGAGTTCGACCCAGGATTCAAGACTCGTGTCCTCGACCCGACCAACGCGTGGTTCGGGCGCCTAGGTCGGCGGCTCACGCCGGGGGACCACCAGGCACGGATGCGAGCCAAGCTGGACGCGGCGGGTAACCCGTCAGGCTGGTCCGTGGAGAAGATCACGCAACTCAAGGCTTCCGGCTTCGTCGCCGGTCTGGCGGGGGCGATGGCGCTCGTCCTGGTGGCTGGCTTCAGCACAAGGGTGTCCGTCGTAGTGGCTGTCGTGCTGTCGCTCGCGGGCTACTACGGCGTCGACCTCTGGCTCTACCAGAAGGCCAGTGACCGAGCTGGATCGATGCGCAAGGACATTGCCGACTCGATCGACCTCCTGACGATCTCGGTCGAGGCGGGGCTCGGTTTCGACGCCGCGCTCGCGCACGTGGCCAAGAACACCGAAGGTCCGCTTGCCGATGAGTTCGCCCGCATGCTGCAGGAGATGCAGATCGGCATGGGCCGCAGCCAGGCGCTGCGCGCGCTGGGTGAGCGGTCGCAGCTTGCCGAGCTGCGCAGCTTCACCACTGCCATGATCCAGGCCGACGCCTTCGGTATCCCGGTCGGAAAGGTTCTGCGGGTGCAGTCGTCGGAACTTCGGCTCAAGCGTCGGCAATCGGCCGAGGAGAAGGCGCAGAAGGTGCCGGTGAAGATCCTGTTTCCGCTGATCTTCTTCATCCTGCCGACACTGTTCCTCATCGTCATGGGCCCAGGAGTCATCTCGCTGATGAGTTCCTTTGGTGAGGCCGGACTCTGACTGGGTAATCAAGCGCCTACCCTCTGTAGGGCATGCTGAGGCTCACTAGGGGGGAGGACGCGGTGGCTGTGCTGGTGGCTGCACTCCCCCGTGCTCTGCGCGCCGTCCCCCGCGAGCTGCTGGCAGCCGTGGCCGCTCGCGCCTTTGGCGGCTGCACCGTGCTACTGCTAGCCGCCTTGGACACCTCGTCGCGGGCGGTGGTCACGGCCGCTGCGCTCTGTGGGCTTGCGGCCGCAATGGGAGCGCTGACTCTCCGGTTTCCCGACATGTTGGCCTCGCTCGCCGTTCTCGAGGCACTCATCGCTGGTGTGGTGATCGGGACCTCGCTCACCGGGGAAATCGGTTTCACGGGTGCGATCGCTTACTGTCTCGTCCCGCCGTTCGTCGCGGGGGTGTCCGGCGGATGGCCGCCGGTCATGTCAGCTCTCGTCACTCAACTGGTCTGCATCGACCTGCTGACCGTAACCGAGTTCCGCCAGGACACGGTTGCCGACCGGCTCGAGATATCCATTCCGTGGCTGCTGACCAGTGTCGGCGCCGCCCTGCTCGGTCACTGGATCGTTGATGGCCCGGGGGTTCCGGCTGCCGGCGACACCGGCTACGAGTCGGCCCGGCGGCTGCTCACCCAGCTGCGCACGGTCGCCAGGCGGCTGTCGGCGGGTCTCGACCCGGTCGGGATCGCCCAGCAGATCCTCACCGAGATCGACCAGCGAGCCAACGTCTCCCTGGCCGTGGTGCTGGCCCGCTCCGACAGCGGTCCCCCGCAGCCGCTGGCCGAGATCGGGGACGGCGCCGCCCGTGACCTGACCGCCGACGACCCCCTGGTGATGGATGCCTGGACCAACGAGGCGCCGGTGCAGCGACCGTCGGGTCCGCCCGGGAGCACCCGCTACATCCGGCTGGCGATCCCGCTGCAGGTGGGAGTCCGAGTCATCGGGGTGGCCGTGGTCGAGACCGACCGCACCCTGACCGGTCCCGAGCTCAAGGAGCTGCGCATCGCCCTGTCCGAGCACTGCGTGCGACTGGACACCGCGATGCTGTTCGACGAGGTGCGCTCGCTGGCCACCGCCGAAGAGCGCCGCCGGTTGGCCCGCGAGATCCATGACGGCATTGCGCAGGAGATCGCCTCGGTCGGCTACCTGGTTGACGGCATGGTCGCCGATGCCGACGGGCAGCGCCGCGACGACCTGCTGCAGCTGCGCAAGGAGCTGACCCGGCTCACCAGCGAGCTACGGCTGTCCATCTTCGACCTGCGCAGCGACGTGAGTCCGACAGCCAGCCTGGGCGCAGTGCTGGCCGACCACGTCCGCCTGATCGGCAGTCGGTCTGGGATGACGGTGCACCTGTCGCTGGCCGAGGGCACCAAGCGACTGCCCGCCCAGACCGAGACCGAAATCCTGCGGATCGCGCAGGAGGCGATCACCAACGCCCGCAAGCACTCCGGGGCGCGCAACCTGCACGTTTCGCTGGCCGTGGAGTCTCCGTATGCCCGGTTGACGGTCGTCGACGACGGGCGCGGCCTCGGGGTCGCGCGCGAGGACAGTTTCGGCTTGCGCACCATGCGCGAGCGCGCCGATCGGGTCGGCGGGGTGCTCCGGGTGCGCAACAAGACGACGGGTAGCTCGGGCACCGAGGTGATCCTCGTTCTGGAGGATCGAAGAAAAAAGCCACAAATTCACGCACGAACACCGGTTCATCACTTAGCGTGATACCACCACCACGCTCCAGCGTGGTGCATACAGCTGTGCGAAGGGGACAAGCGGCCATGGTGCCTGCGGTCCTGCTCATAGACGATCACGATCTCATCCGGCAGGGTCTGCGCCGCGCTTTCGAGCGCAACGAGGACTTCACCGTGGTTGGCGAGGCCGCCAACCTGGGCCAGGGCGAGCAGATGGTGGCCTCGCTCAAACCCCAGGTCGTCGTCATCGACGTCCGCCTCCCCGACGGCTCCGGACTCGATCTGGTGCGCAAGATGCGCCAGCACGTGCCGGGCCTCGGCATCGTGGTGCTGACGATGTATGCCGGCGACGAACAGCTGTTCTCGGCGCTTGACGCGGGCGCGTCCGCGTTCGTCCCCAAAGACGCCCCGGCCGAGGACGTGGTCGCCGCGGCGCGGCACGCCGCGGTGTCACCGCGCTCGTTCACCGCGCCGGACCTCGCCGAGGCGATGCAGCGCCGGCTGAAGCCGACCGGCCCGCAGCTGTCCCCACGGGAACGTGAGGTGCTCGACTTGCTGGCCGAGGGGCTCGGAGTGGCCGCGATCTCGCGCAAGCTGTACATCTCGGAGTCGACGGCCAAAACACACATCTCCAAGATCTACGACAAGCTCGGCGCCGCCAACCGAGCACAGGCGATAATGAACGCGATCCGAGCCGGGCTGATCAAGGGCGCCACGTCGTCCCAGATCTGATCGCGGCGTCCGGCCCTCCCTGTTCCTGAATATCGCCTGAGGGACCGCTGTGACCTGCGGTGACGCGTGGTATCGGAGCAGTTGACCGGCCTGCCGATGAGGCGGTAGTCCGTTCGGCATCGGGGTATGGCCGCCCAACGGATACCCAGAGTGACTTCGAGGCTACAGAATTTGGGTAACGACAAGGCGTCCCAACCGGGGGCGCAACCAGACTCCCTCGGAGGGCACCATGAAGCTCGCAGTCCGCACCCACCTGTTCCTGACCCAGATCCGCGACGAGAAGGGCGCCTCCGCAGTGGAGTACGGCCTGCTCGTCGCCCTGATCGCCGCGATCATCGTGGCCGCCGTCCTGACCCTGGGCCAGACCGTCCTCGGCGCGTTCAACGACACCAACGACGGCATCACCGCCGGCTGATCCTCGGATCTCGCACAGCTCCACGGAGGGGGTCGCGACTGCGGTCGCGGCCCCCTCGTTCACCTCCACGACCCGGAGCAGACCATGCGCGCACTTCGCTTCCTTCGCCTAAACGGGCGTCAAGAGACCGGCGCATCGGCCGTCGAGTACGGCCTCCTCGCCGCGTTGATCGCCGCGATCGTGGTAGCCGGAGTACTCGTGCTGGGACAGACCACCCAGGGGACCATGAGCGCTCCCTGTGATTCCCTCGCCGCGAGCGGCTCTTCGACAACCTGCGACTGAGCGGACAGCCTCCGTTCCCATCCCCGCGCCAGCGCGATCCGCTCGGCCGTCGTCGGGTGAGTGGCGAACCACCGGTACAACCAGCGCGGCGGGTCCGGATCCGACAGGTTCGCCGCCGCCAGCCGCCGCTGACCTGCCACGAACGTCCCCACGTCGCCGGTGAGCTCCAGTGCGTGCACGTCGGCCCGCGCCTCCACCGCCCGGCTCACCAGGTTCTGCGCCGGCAGCGAGACCAGCGCCGCCAGCGCCGCCAGGCCCAGGGCCAGCGGCACCACCTCCACCGCACCGAGTGTCCTGACGCCACTGCGCCGCCGTACCTCCCGGGAGCCCGCGACCAGGACCATCAACGTGACCCCCGCCGCGGCACCCAGCGCACCCAGGCTGGTGCCGACCAGCACGTCGTCGGCTTCCGCGTGGCCGAGCTCGTGCGCCACCACCAGCCGCACCTGGTCGTCCGGTGCGCCGTCCAACAAGGTGTCGTAGACCACGATCCGGCGCGACGAGCCCAGTCCGGACACGTACGCGTTCAGCGCCGTGGTCCGGCGGGACGCGTCAGCGACCAGCACCTCGTTCACGGCCATCCCGTCCTCGGCGGCAAGCTCGACCAGGGACGTGCGCAGCGGGCCGGCCCGCATCGGCTCGAAGTCGTTGAAGACCGGCTCGACGAGCAACGGGTAGAGAAAGGACCCGGCGACCACGAACACACCGGCCAGCACCGACGCGAGCCACCACCAGCCTCGCCGCCCCCAGCGGGCGAGGCGGACGAACAATAGCAGGGCAAGCGTGGTGGCGACCGCCTCCACCAATACTCCGCGCGCGACGTCGAGCGACCAGCCCGGCCAGTCCTGCGTGGACAGGCC
>JALYQN010000191.1 GCA_030855835.1 Actinomycetota bacterium
CCGCGGCCCCCGCGACGAGGTGCTGTACGTCGGCACCTCCCGCGACCTGCGCACCCGCGTGCGGCGCTACTTCACCGCCGGCGAGACGCGCAGCCGGAAGGGCGAGATGGTCGGCCTGGCCGAGCGGGTGGATGCGATCGTCTGCGCCACCCCCCTCGAAGCCGAGGTGCGCGAGCTGCGGCTGATCGCCCGACACGCGCCGCGCTACAACCGGCGCTCCCGCCACCCCGAGCGGTCGCACTGGCTGAAGCTCACCGTCGAGCCGTGGCCCCGGTTGTCGCTGGTGCGCCAGGTGCTCGACGACGGCGCCGAGTACGCCGGACCGTTCGGCTCCCGGGTGCCGGCCGAGCGTGCGCTGGCGGCGCTGCACGAGACGTTCGGCATCCGGCAGTGCAGCGGCCGGCTGCCCCGCCGGCCCGCCCGCTCGGCGTGCATCCTGGCAGAGATGGGCCGCTGCCTGTCGCCCTGCAACGGCGCCGCCGACGCCGAGACATACGCGGCAGAGGTGGGCCGGGTGCGTGAGGTGCTGGTGTCCCGGCCCGAGGCGGTGCGCGAGCGCCTCGACCGCACGATGGCCGCGCTGGCCGCACAGGAACGGTTCGAGGAGGCCGCCATGCGCCGCGAACGGCTCGCGGCGCTCGTACGCGGCACCGCACGCAGCCAGCGGCTGACCGGGCTCACCGGCTGCGCCGAGGTCGTCGCCGCCCGGCGAGACGATGAAGGCCGCTGGGAGGTGCACGTCGTGCGGCACGGTCGCCTCGCGGCGGCGGGGGTGATACCGCCCGGCACAAATGCCCGCGACTGGGTCGACGGGCTGAGGGTGACGGCCGACACGGTGCTGCCCGGGCCTGGTCCCGCGCCGGCCGCAACCGCCGAGGAATCCGAGCTGGTGCTGCGCTGGCTCGAATCCCCCGGTGTCCGGCTGGTGCACATCGACGGCTCGTGGACGTGCCCGATCGGCGGAGCGCGGCGCTTGCTGCCGCTGCTCGCCGCGGCCAGCGACTCGCGGTCGTCGGTGGCGCCGTTCGACCAGCCCCACCGACGCTAGGCTCCGGTCCGTGATCACCGCGATCGTCTTCGTCAAAGCCGACGTGGCTCGCATCCCCGAGGTCGCCGAGCAGATCGCGGACCTCGACGGGGTGAGCGAGGTCTACTCCGTGACCGGGCACATCGATCTGGTGGCGATGATCCGGGTGCGCAGCCACGACGACGTGGCGGCGGTCGTGGCCGACCGCCTCAACAAGGTCATGGGTGTGCAGTCCACCGAGACCCACATCGCCTTCCGTACCTACAGCTCGCACGACCTCGAGCAGGCCTTCAGCCTGGGCACCGGAGCCTGACCACCGACAAGGGCGCGGCGTCCAGCCAAGCCGACCCGCAGTCCCCTACAGGGTCCGACCTGTAGGCCGAACGGCCCATCCCCAACCGAGCCAGGCTGGCCAGCGGGTTTCGGCACCTACCGTGCAGAGGTCGTTACCAGTCTGTCCTGGGGGTCCCGTGCGCAACCGTCTGCTCACCACGCTCGTGCTCGGCCTCTCGGCGGCGCTGCTCGCCGGTCCCCTTGCGCCGGTCGCGGTCGCCGCGCCCGCCGCACCGACCGGCCTGTCTCCGGACGGGTCCTCGGTGTCGGCCAACCCGGTGCTGTCCTGGACCGCTGTCCCGAAGGCGACGTCGTACCGGGTCGAGCTGTCCCGCTCCGGCACCTTCGACACCATCGACTACTCGGTCTCGACGGTGAACCGGCAGGCCACCCCCACCATCGCGCTGCCGAGCGGCGAGCTGTTCTGGCGGGTCCGCTCCGCCGACGCGACCGGCGCCGTCAGCTCGTGGACTACCGCATCCTTCACCCTGAGCCCCAAAGCCCCGCCCACCCAGCTGACGCCCACCGACGGCGAGGTCCTCAGCCAGCCGCAAGAGCCGCCGCAGCTGACGTGGGCGCCCGTCAATGGCGCCACCAGCTACGAGCTGGCGTACGGCACCGATCGCAACCTCAGCACGTCCAGCGCGGCCACCACCAAGACCACGTCATAC
>JALYQN010000195.1 GCA_030855835.1 Actinomycetota bacterium
TCCTTGGCGTACTCGCCCCACATGTAGTCGCGCTCGTCGTCGGTCACCATCTCGAGGGTGAGCTCGTCGTGGTTGCGCAGGAAGATGCCCCATTGGCAGTTGTCCGGGATGGCGGGCGTCTGGGCCATGATCTCCGAGATCGGGTAGCGCGACTCCCGCCGGACGCCCATGAAGAGCCGTGGCATGACGGGGAAGTGGAACGCCATCTGGCACTCGTCCCCGTCGGACCCGAAGTACTCCACCACGTCGCTGGGCCACTGGTTCGCCTCCGCCAGCAGCACCCGCCCCGGGTACTCGGCGTCCACCATGCGACGCAGGTCACGCAGGAACTGGTGCGTGCGCGGCAGGTTCTCGCAGTTGGTGCCCTCCTCCTCGAACAGGTAGGGCACCGCATCGAGCCGGAAGCCGTCGATACCGAGCTCGAGCCAGAACTTCAGTGCCTCGATGACGGCTTCCTGCACCCGCGGGTTCTCGAAGTTGAGGTCGGGCTGGTGGCTGAAGAAGCGGTGCCAGTAGTACTGCTTGCGGACCGGGTCGAACGTCCAGTTCGACGTCTCGGTGTCCACGAAGATGATGCGCGCGTCGGCGTAGCCCTCGTCGGTGTCGGCCCAGACGTAGAAGTCGCCGTAGGGGCCGTCCGGGTCGGTTCGCGAGGCCTGGAACCACGCGTGCTGGTCGGAGGTGTGGTTCATGACGAAGTCGATGATCACGCGGAGGCCGTGGTCGTGGGCGCCGTCCAGGAACGTCTGGAACTGGTCGATGGTGCCGATGTCGTCGGCCACATCGGTGTAGTGCGCCACGTCGTACCCGCCGTCACGCAGCGGGGAGGGGAAGAACGGCGGTAGCCACAAGCAGTCGACGCCGAGCCAGGCCAGGTAGTCGAGCTTGTCGGTCAGGCCACGCAGGTCACCGACGCCGTCGCCGGAGGAGTCGCGGAAGGACCGGACGAGCACCTCGTAGAAGACCGCCCGCTTGAACCAGTCGCGGTCGTGCGGGTCGAGCGGGCTCACTGGGCGAACGTCCGCAGCGACACGATGTGGGCCGGCTCGTCGTGCGGGTCCAGCCGCACGTAGTTGTGTTCACCCCAGTGCCAGGACTGGTCAGTGATCTCGTCGTAGGCCACGAAGCCGTCCTGCCAGTCGAGGCCCAGCGCCCGCATGTCCAGATGCACCATCGAGTCGTACGCGTTGTGCGGGTCGACGTTCAGCACCACGATGACGACATCGCTCCCGCGGTCCACGGTCACGGTCCGCTTGGAGAAGCACAGGATCTTGTCGTGCTCGGTGCGGTGGATCGTCAGGTCCCGCAGCTGCTGCAGCGCTGGGTGCGCCCGGCGGATCGCGTTGAGCTGGGTGAGGTAGGGCGCGAGGCTGCGGCCCTCGGCCTCCGCGGCCTTCCAGTCCCGCACCCGCACCTGGTTCTTCTCCGAGTCGAGGTACTCCTCGCTGCCCGGCCGCGCCGCGACGTGCTCGTTAAGCTCGAAGCCGGCGTACACCCCCCACGATGGTGATCCGGTGGCCGCGAGTGCGGCTCGGACCTTGAACGCCGTCGGGCCGCCGTACTGCAGGTATGAGCTGAGGATGTCCGGCGTGTTGACGAAGAAGTTCGGTCGCAGCACGTTCGAGCTGTCGTGCGCGAGCTCGATCAGGTACGCCTCGATCTCCTTCTTCTCGTTGCGCCACGTGAAGTAGGTGTAGCTCTGGTGAAAGCCGACCGTGCCCAGGGCGCGCATCATTGCCGGCCGCGTGAACGCCTCCGACAGGAACACCACGTCCGGATCGCTGCCGCGGACCTCGGCGAGCAAGCGCTCCCAGAAGCGCACCGGCTTGGTGTGCGGGTTGTCGACGCGGAAGATCCGCACGCCGTGGTCCATCCAGACCCGCAACACCCGCATCACCTCGGCGTACAAGCCCTCGCAGTCGTTGTCGAAGTTGAGCGGGTAGATGTCCTGGTACTTCTTCGGCGGGTTCTCGGCGTAGGCGATGGTGCCGTCGGCGCGGGTGATGAACCAGTCCGGGTGCGCTGTGACCCACGGGTGGTCGGGGGCGCACTGGAGGGCGATGTCGAGCGCCACCTCGAGCCCGAGGTCGCCGGCCCGGGTTACGAAGGCGTCGAAGTCGGCGGGGGTCCCGAGCAGTGGGTCCACCGAGTCGTGCCCGCCCTCGGCCGAACCGATCGCCCACGGCGAGCCGACGTCGTCCGGTGTGGGGTCGAGAGTGTTGTTGCGACCCTTGCGGTTGACGCGACCGATCGGGTGGATCGGTGGCAGGTAGATGACGTCGAAGCCCATCGCCGCCACCGCATCCAGGCGCTCGGCCGCGGTGCGCAAAGTGCCTTGCACGACCCGGCCGTCCAGGTCGACGTGGGCACCCTCGGAGCGGGGGAAGAACTCGTACCACGAGCCGACCTGTGCGCGCCGGCGGTCGACTTGCACCGGGAAGGACCCGGAGGCCTCCACCAGCTCACGCAGCGGGTGGAGGGCTAGCACACCCTCGACCTCACGCGAGGTGCCGGCGGCAAGTCGGACCGGCACGGGTCGGCGGGTGTCGCGCAGCGCGGTGACCGCGTCGGCCAGGGTCTCGCGCCCCGCAGCCGCTGTTGCCGGCAGCGCCGCAGCCGCCCGCTCGAGCGTCAGCGCACCCTCCACCAGCATCAGCTCGACGTCCACCCCGGCCTCGACCTTGATCGTGGCGTCGTGCTCCCAGGTGGCGTACGGGTGGCTCCACGACTCGATCCGGTAGGTCCAGTCGCCCACCTCGCCGCACGTCACAGCGGCCCACCAGCGGTCCGGGCGGCCGCTGGTGACCGGCCGCATCATCACGGGCGGCTCGTCGGTGCCGCTGGGGTCGGTGAGCACGACCTGGGCACCAAGCAGGGCGTGGCCCTCGCGGAACACTGTCGCCTCGACCCGGACGGTCTCGCCCTCGATCGCCTTGACCGGGTACGCGCCGCCCTCCACGACGGGCTGGACGTCCAGGATGGGGATCCGCGTGATCATCGCGGCCAACCTAGCCAGCCGGCTGACCCCCCGCGAACCTGGCTCGAGGCGACCGATCTTGCACAGGTTGCTGTGGCCGCCGCGCGGTCGGAGCATCTGTCTCGGTCCGGCAGGATGAGCCGCGACGACCGGCCGGCCGCCGAGCCCGTAGGAGCCTGCATGAACCGTGACGTCCCGGACACGATGCGCGCGAGCGTGCTGCTCGGTCAGCGGAAGATCGAGATGCAGGAACGTCCGGTGCCTCGGCCGGCTCCTGACGAGGTGCTGGTGCGGGTGCGATCGGTCGGGGTGTGCGGCTCGGATGTGCACTACTACACGCACGGCCGGATCGGTGCCCATGTCGTCGACGCGCCGCTGGTGCTCGGCCACGAGGTGTCCGGAGTGGTCGTCGCGACTGGCGCCGCGGTCGCCGCCGATCGGGTGGGTGAACGAGTGGCGCTGGAGCCGCAGCGTCCGTGCCGGCGCTGCCGGCATTGCAAGGCCGGCCGGCAGAACCTGTGCAAGCAGATGCTGTTCTTCGCCACGCCCCCCTTCGACGGCACATTCTGCGACTTCGTCACGGTGCCGGCGGACTTCGCCCACCCGGTACCCGACGAGCTGTCCGACCACGCGGCAGCCCTGCTCGAGCCGTTCTCGGTCGGCTTGTGGGCCTGCCAGAAGGCCCGGATCGACCCGGGCTCGCGGGTGCTGGTCACCGGTGCGGGTCCGATCGGGGCGCTGGTCGCGCAGGCGGCGCGGGCGCGCGGCGCGGCCGAGGTGATCGTCACCGACCTCGTCGAGTCTCGGCGCGAGCGGATCCTGGACTTCGGGGCCACCCGCAGCGTCGACCCGCGCGACGCGTCGTTTGTGCCCGAGGAGCTCGAGGTGGACGCGTTCGTCGAGTGCACGGGCGCCACGCCCGCGTTGCTGTCCGGTCTGTCGGCGCTGCGCGGCGGGGGCGCGGCGGTGCTGGTGGGCCTCGGCGACGAGTGGGTGGAGCTGCCGGTCCAGGAGATCGCGATGAAGGAGGTCACGCTCACCGGCGTCTTCCGCTACGTCGACACCTGGCCGAAGGCCATCGCGACGGCCCTGCAGCCCGGTGTCGACCTGGACGCGATGGTGACGGCAGAGTTCGCACTCGAGGACGCGGAGGAGGCGCTGACCAGCGACTCCGACCCAGCCAGCATGAAGTCCGTGGTCGTCGTGTCGAGGAACGGCGAGCTGTGACCAGCGAGCTGAGCAACGACGTGCTGTCCCGGTTCTCGCTGGCCGGCCGGACCGCCGTGGTGACCGGCGGTTACCGCGGGCTCGGGCTCGCGTTCGCCCGCGCACTCGCCCAGGCCGGCGCCGACGTGGTCATCGCTGCCCGTGAC
>JALYQN010000202.1 GCA_030855835.1 Actinomycetota bacterium
GTGGTGGGCGGGGTGGTCTCACCGTCGGTCGGTCCGGTGTCGGAGCACAGCTCCTCTGCCTTTCCCCCGGCCCGGCAGTCGCGTGCCAGCGCCTCCAGCTGTGCCACCTTGTCCAGCGCCGCGGTCAGGTCGTCGGTCTGGATGCCGGCGCTCACCTCCTCCTCGCTGTACTCGGGCAGCTCGGACAGCATCAGGTCGGTGTCCTGGTGCAGGTCGGACAGGCTGATCCCCAACACGTCCTGGGGGATGCCGCGGTAGATGGCCACCGAGTCCCCGGACTCGGCGACGTAGTAGCGGCTCTGGGTCCAGTCGTACGCCCAGTTCACCCCGAAGCCCCCCGCCAGCAGCAGTACGACCAGCAGCAGCACCCGCAGCAGCCACGGGTTTCGGCGGTAGCTGCGCGGCGCGTACCGCAGTGCCTCCTCGTCCTGCTCGCCCGGATAGTCATCGTCTGGACGCTGCGGTTCCGGAACGGACTGAGCGGCACTTCCCGCTGGCGGCCGAGGGTGTTCGGCGGCCGAGCCCACCAGCATCGGCTGAACCGAGGTGTCGTCGACCTCGCCCGCGTCGCCGAGGCTGGCGGGCACGATCTCGCCTATGACGACTGTCACGTTGTCGGTGGTCGGCGCCTCGAGCGCCAGCTGCACCAGCTCCTCGGCGGCCGCCTCGACGGTCTCCGCGCCGAGGGCGGCGCCGATCGCGTCGACGTCGACGAAATCGCTGAGGCCGTCGCTGCACAGCAGGACCCGGTCACCGTCCTGGACGTCAAGGCGGAACAGGTCGGGATCCGAGTTGTGGCCCCCCTGCAGCGCCCTGAGGATCAGCGAGCGGTGCGGGTGGGTGCGGGCCTCCTGCTCGGAAATCCGTCCTTCGTCGACGAGCGACTGCACAAAGGTGTGGTCGGCGGTGAGCTGGGTGAGCTGCCGATCGCGCAGCCGATAGGCACGCGAGTCGCCCACATGGGCGATGCCGAGCCGGTCCGGTGCGCCGGCGTCGGTCTCCTCCAGAACCATCGCGATCAGAGTGGTGCCCATGCCGTCGCGGCTGGTGTCCTCCTCCACCAGCTCGTTGAGCCGGTCGTTGGCCCGGTGGATGGCCCCGGCGAGCGTCTCCAGCACGTCGCCCTCCGGTCGGGCGTCGAGCCGGCGTACGGTCTGCACGACGACCGCCGAAGCGAGGTCGCCCGCGGCCTGGCCACCCATCCCGTCGGCCAGCACGAGCATCCGGGCGCTCGCGTACCCGGAGTCCTGGTTGTTCTTGCGGTTCGGGCCCACATCGGTGAGCGCGGTATACCGCAGCCGGCTCATCGTGGACCGCCCGGGGCTTGCATCACCGGCGCAGCTCGAGAACTGTCTTGCCGATGCGGATGGGCGTGCCGGTCCCGACCGGCACCGGTGTGGTGACGCGCTGGCTGCCGAGGTACGTGCCGTTCGTCGACCCGAGGTCCTCGACGAACCACTCCTCACCGTTGGTGGCCACCCGGGCGTGCCGGGTCGAGACGTAGTCGTCGTCGAGCCGGATCGCGGCGTCGGTGCCGCGTCCGATGAGGATCGGGTCGGCTCCCAGGGGAACGGACTGGCCCGTGTCCGGGCCCTCGGAGACCACCAGCTGTCGTGGGGCCCGGCGGTCGGGGCGGGCTGGGCGCCGCTTCGAGGAGCGAGTCGACTTCGCTGGCTTGCTGGGTGCCGCCTGTTTGGCAGGGTCGACGCGGGCGCCGAACATGTCGGAGCGGATGACCGATACTGCCGACAGCACGAACAACCAGAGCACCGCGAGGAAGCCGAACCGGATCAGGGTCAACGTCACCTCGGACACGTCACAGGCCCCCTGTTCGGGCATCCCGCACGACCACGGTCGTGCCGCCGAGGACGATCTGGGAGCCATCGTGCAGCATCGCCTGCTGGACCCGCCGGCCGTTGACCTGCGTGCCGTTGGTGGACCCGAGGTCGACGACGCTGACGGTGACCTGGCTGTCGGCACCGCTGATCCTGATCTCGGCGTGCCGGCGGGAGATGCCCGGGTCGTTGATGCGTAGGTCGGACTCCTCGCCGCGCCCGATGACCAGGCCGGTCTCAGGGACTGGGTGCCGCTGGCCGTTGACCTCGACGATCACCGGCGCCCGCTCGGACGCGCTGTGGGACAGCTGGGCGCCCGCCGACTGGTTCACCGCGGCGCTCGCCCGGCTCGTCACCAGGAACCGGCCGGTGGTGAGGTCGTCTCGCTGGTCGAGGTGGATGGCCACCGGACCGGCAAGGGTGTAGCGCTGCTCGGCGACGTGGTCGCGCACCATCTGGTCGAGTTCGGTCGACAGCGTGTGCCCGTACGGCGACAGCCGTTCGTAGTCGCTCGGCGACAGCTCCACCCGGAACGCGTTCGGCACCAGCACCCGGTCGCGGGACAGCACCTGGGTGGAGTTGTCGATCTCCCGGGTGATCGACGCGGCGATCTCGACCGGCTGCACCGCGCTGCGGAACGCGCGCGCGAAGGCGCCGCTGACGGCGCGCTCGAGTCGATGCTCGAAACGCTGCACTACGCCCATGTCGTCGGACTCCGATCGCCGCGGCGCTTGTCGACACGATCGGGCGCGGCGGGCTCCGGAACGTGTGGGCGGGAGTGGTCTACGCCCGTCCTGGATGGTAGCGAGGACCGATCGCAGGGGCCCAGTCATGCTAGTCTCCGTCGACCGGTCGGAGGGCGTGGTGCGCCGCCGACCGTTGCCCGTCAGGGCATAGGCGCGAGTGGCGGAACAGGCAGACGCGCACGGTTCAGGTCCGTGTGCCCGAGAGGGCGTGGGGGTTCAACTCCCCCCTCGCGCACCACACCGGCGCAGGTCAGACCCCATACCAGGCAAGGGAAACAGGCCATCTGCTAACGGATTGCTAACGGACCAAACACCAGACCCGCGACTTTCTCGGCTGCGTCATCGTGCAGCCCTGCGGTGACGTGGCTGTAGACGTCCAACGTGATGCCGATGTTGGCATGACCGAGGCGCTCCTGAACTACCTTCGGGTGCACACCTGCGCCGAGCGCCATCGTCGCCCAACCGTGCCGCAAGTCGTGCAGCCTGATCCGCGGTAGCCCGAGCTGCCGGACCCGGCCGCCGAACGACCGGGAGAACCGCTCCGGGTGCAGCAGATCGCCGTCGACCCGGCAGAACACCAGGTCGTGGTCGGCCCAGCCGGTGCCCATCTGCAGCCGCTCGGCGGCCTGCTGCTTCCGGTGCTCGCGTAGCGCGGCGACCGTCGCTGTGTCGAGGCGGACGGTTCGTCTGCCCTTCGCCGTCTTTGGCGTGCCGATGACTGGGTGATGGTTGACCGCGATGACGGTTTGTCGGATCGCGGCCCTGCCGGCGTCGAGGTCGAGGTCTGCCCAGCGCAACCCGAGCGCCTCACCGCGACGCATCCCGGTCGTGGCGAGCGACAGGTACGCGGCGCTCAGCCGATCGCCGCGCACACCGTCGAGGAAGGTACGGAGCTGCTCAGCCGTCCACGTCACCATGTCCGGCGAGCCCGACGACGTCGCCCGTGGCGGGTCGGCCGCGTTGGCAGGGTTGCGGACCAGCCTGCCCCACTTGACCGCATCCTTGAACGCCCGGTGCGCGATCGTGTGGACGTAGCTGACCGAGCGGGCCGACAGGCCGCCGCCCTCGTGGTTCTTCCGCCCTGACGCGAGCAGGCTTGCGTAAAGCCCATTGAGAACGCCGCCGTCGACAGCTGCCAGCGGCGTTGACCCGAGGTAGGGAAGAACGTGCAGGCGCAGGTTGCGCGCGTAGGAGTAGTGCGTCGACGGGCGTACGGTCGGCGCGATGGTCGCCAGCCACTCCTCCATGTACCCGGCGACGGTCTGCCGCGACCTGGCACGTAGACGCCCCTGTTGACGCTGCTGACCAGCTCGGCCAACGCGACGGCTGCCTCCTTCTTGGTCCGATAGCCCGAGTGCCACTTCTGCCGGCGACGGGCGGTGGTCGGGTCGGGATCAAGGTCGAGTACGACGCTGTAC
>JALYQN010000216.1 GCA_030855835.1 Actinomycetota bacterium
CAGGCCGACGCGGCGCTGTACGCGGCCAAGGCACAGGGCGGATCCGCCGTGACGGTGGCCGAGCAGCTGAACACGATCGCCGCCATCGCCTGACACCTCGCCTGGATCGGCGGTCCTGGGTCATGGACGTCGAGCTGCATGACGTCCGAGGATGAACGGCATGGACGAGCGTGAGATCTACCGCCGGGCCAGCGAGGAGTTCACCACCCGGGTGCACCAGATCGACGGCCGCTGGGACGCGCCGACGCCGCTACCCGGTTGGGATGTCCGCGAGCTGGTCGGTCACCTGGTCAACGAGGAGGTGTGGACCCCGCCGCTGTTCGCCGGCTCGAGCATGACCGACGTGGGTGACCGGTTCGATGGCGACCTGCTCGGCGCCGACCCGGTCGGCAGCCACGTCGACGCCGCCGCCGCGGCACTCGCGGCGGTGGTCGCCCCGGGGGCCCTGGACCGCACGGTGCACCTGTCCTTCGGTGACTACCCGGGCCGCGAGTACGCCATGCAGCTCGCCGCCGACCATCTCGTACACGCCTGGGACCTGGCTCGCGCGATCGGCGCCGACCAGGTGCTGGACGCCGAGGCGGTGGCGGCCATCGCCGGGTGGTTCGTCGCGATGGAGCGGGTCTATCGCGACATGGGCGTGATCGGGCCGCGGGTACCGACGCCTGCCGGGGCCGGCACCCAGACCACCCTGCTGGCGGCGTTCGGGCGCTCCGCCGCCTGACCGGGGCTGTCCTGACCGAGCAGAGCCCGACCCGAGCAGGGCCGGCCCGAGAAGGTGCTTGGCCTCACCGGCGGCCCACGAACAGCAGTCGCGGCGTACGGTCCTCGTCGGTCTCCTCGGTCACAGTGGCCACCTCGAAGCCCGCCTCACCAAGCAGTCGGAGCCACACCGCCCCCGCGAACAGCCCCGTCCGGTGTGTCTCGTGCACGATCCGCACCGTGCCGTCCGCGTCGCGGAGCAGGAAGGCGTACTCGGTCTGCGTCCAGGTGTCGGTGGGATCGGGGTCCCAGGCCCAGGCCAGGTAGCGCGCACCGCGACCGTCGGGTCCGTCGCTGCCGCCGTGCTCGGTCACCTCCGTGAAGGTCTCCGCGGTGACGTCGGGCACGAACACGGCGACACCGCCGGGACCACAATGCATGTACGCCGTCTCCGCGGCTCGACGCAGGTCGTCCTCGCTGATCAGGTAGTCGACGGCGTCGTGGACGAACACCGCGTCAAAGCTGCGACCAAGACGGACGGTGCGCATGTCGCCCAGGTGGTGCACGCACCCTGGGTTCAGCCTCCGCGACATCGCCAGCATGTCCTCGGACAGGTCCACCAACGTCAGCGTGAAGGCGGCGGTCAGGTGGACCGCATTGTGGCCGCCGCCGCTGCCCAGCTCGAGCACGTCACGGACCGGGATGGCCGCCGAGTCGAGAACTGAGGCGAAGTACGCGGCCTCTGCCTGGTACTCCGCCGGCGGAGAGATCAGTGGCCACCAGACAGCGAGGTCGGTGTACAGCCGGTGCTGGGCGGGCTCGTCGCTCACCCTCGCCATCCTGGGTCACGCCGCGGCTCCGTACCCTGACGGGCGTGCCCGAAGGCGACAGCGTGTGGCGGGCGGCCCGCCGGCTCGACCGCGGGCTGGCCGGACGGCGGCTGGTGCGCTCGGACTTCCGGGTGCCGCGGCACGCCACCGCGGACCTGACCGGGCGCCAGGTGCTCGGCACTGACACGCACGGCAAGCACCTGTTCACCCGCTTCGAGGGCGGGCTGAGCCTGCACACCCATCTGCGCATGGACGGGGAGTGGACCGTGCTGGGGCGCGGCAAGCAGCCGCCGGCCAGGTTGCGTGCCGACGTCCGGGTGCTGCTTGGCACCGACGAGGGTCGGCTCGGACTCGCGCTCCGGATGCCGGTGGTCGAGCTGATGGCCAGCACCGACGAGCAACGGATCATTGCGCGGCTCGGCCCCGACCCGCTGCGCGGTGACTGGGACGCCGTCGAGGCGGTCCGCCGGCTCGGCGCCGACCCAGGCCGGCCGCTGGGGGCGGCACTGCTCGACCAGTACCTGCTGGCCGGGCTCGGCAACCTCTGGGTGAACGAGCTGCTGTTCGTACGCGGCCACGGCCCCTGGACCCCGGCCGGGGAGGCGGACCTGGCGAAGGTTGTCGCGCTCGCCAGCCGGATGCTGCGGCAGTCCATCACGGTGCGCAGCAACGGCCAGGTGACCACCGGTGACCCCCGCCCGGGATACGAGCACTGGGTCTACGGCCGGTCGGGGCAGCCGTGCCGGCGGTGCGGCACGCGGGTCCGGCACCTCGCCGAGGACCACAGCACCAGGACCCGGGCGACGTGGTGGTGCCCGCACTGTCAGCCGGGCCCGGAGCCCGCAGTGGCTGGCCCCGGAAAGCGGCATTCTCAGACCTCTGCCAGCGTTGCACCCGACGGGCGATGACGTTGCACGGGGCCGACAACGAGCAGGAGGACCGATGAGCAGCCACCCCCGCCCGCATGTCGTGGTGCTGGGCGGCGGGTTCGGAGGACTGGCCGCCGTGCGCGCGTTGCGGCACGCACCGGTGGACGTCACGCTGGCCGACCGGCAGGCGTACAACACCTTCCAGCCTCTGCTGTACCAGGTCGCCACCGCCGGCCTGAACCCCGGCGACATCACCTACTTCCTGCGGTCGGCGCACGCCCGGCAGCCCAACATGCGCTTCGTCAAGGGCATCGTCGACGACCTGGACACCAGCGCCCGCACGGTGCGGCTGGAGGGCGGGATCGCCCTCGAGTACGACTACCTCATCGTCGCCACCGGCGTGACCACCAACTACTTCGAGGTTCCCGGTGCCGAGGAGCACGCGCTGGCGCTCTATACC
>JALYQN010000223.1 GCA_030855835.1 Actinomycetota bacterium
GACGGACGTTTGTCCGGTCGTGAACCACCACCCGAGGGTTGCGCCGCAGCGTCCAGTCCAGCTGCCCGTACCCCACGTCCACCGCCACCACCTCGCGGGCTCCCGCCCGCAGCAGCACGTCGGTGAAGCCACCGGTCGATGCCCCGGCGTCGAGGCAGCGACGTCCGGCCACCTCGAGGTCGGCAACGGCCGCCAGCGCACCGGCCAGCTTGTGCCCGCCGCGTGAGACGTAGTCGACCTGGCTCGTCTCACCCGGTGGCTGCACGACGACGGCAGCGTCGGTGCCGACCGCGGTCGCCGCCTTGGTGGCCACGGCGCCGCCGACCCGGACCCGGCCCGCTGCGACAAGCCCGACCGCATGCTCGCGGGAGCGCGCCAACCCGCGTCGTACCAGCTCGGCGTCGAGCCGCTGCCGCCTCGGCATCTGCAACCTAGCCGGTTGTCACGACCCGGTCGGCCCGAGCGCGTCGGCCAGGTCGTGGTGCACGGCGTCATAGATCGCGGCGTGCTCGTCGATGGGCGCGTCGTCCAGTCCCCGGAGCCGCTCGTCGACGCGTGCGGTGATGTCGGCGGCTGAGCTGTCGGTCGGCAAGGCGGCCTCCTGGTCGTCGGGCGGGGGGCTCACGGCGGTGCCGATGCGAGCTCGTCGAGCTGCTGGGCCACACTGCCGAGCCCGACCTCGGCCGCGCCGGAGTCCCGGGCGGCCCATCCTGCCGCCACCACCGCCCGGAGCGCGGCAACACCCGCGCCCGGCGCGTCGCCTGGCGCGTCGACCGGTGCGTTGACCGGCTCGTCGTCCGGCGAGTCCCCGGGGACGCTGGGCCGCAGCCGGAGCTGGCCGTCGTCGACCCGCGCCGTCCAGCCGCCGCAGGTGGCCGTAGCCGGGCCGGCATCCATCACCTCGGGGTGGCGGGTGACCAGCCCGGCGAGGTCGGCCGCGACGAAGTCGGGGCGTTCGTCTCCCTCGGCGGCGAGCAGGTCCGGCAGCGACGTCACGCCGGTGAGCACCAGCAACGAGGGCATCGGGTACCGGCTGGCGCCGCTGATGTCGGTGTCCAACCGGTCGCCGACCATGAGCGGTCGGTCGGCGCCGGTGCGCAGCACCGACTCGCGCACCAGCGCCGGCTCGGGCTTGCCGGCGACCACCGGTGCAACTCCTGTAGCCGCCTGGATCACCGCGACCAGGGTGCCGTTGCCGGGAGCGATCCCGCGGGGGGTGGGCACGGTGCGGTCGAGGTTCGACGCCACCCACGGCAGGCCGGTCGCCACGGCGTACGCACCCTCGGCGAGCATCTCCCAGCCCACGCTGCGATGGAACCCCTGCACCACCGCGGCCGGACCGTCGTCGAGGCTCGAGCAGGCGAGCAGGTCGTGCTCGGCGAGAGCCTCCACCAGGCCGGGGCCGCCGATGACGAGCACCTGCGACCCGGCGGGCACCTCGGCTGCGACCAGCCGCGCCGCGGCCTGGGCAGAGGTCACCACGTCGTGGTCGCGCAGGTCTATGCCGAGGCCACGCAGGTGCTCGGCGACCTCGCGGGGCGGCCGGGACGCGTTGTTGGTCACGAAGCCCAGCTGCATGCCCGCGGCGCCCGCGGCGGCCAGATGGTCGACTGCGCCGGCGATCGGGTCCGGCCCGCGGTAGACCACGCCGTCCAGGTCGAGCAGCGCCACGTCGTGGCGAGCAGTCAGGGGTTCCGCACTGATCGCCAGCCGCCGACGGGTCACCGTCGAAGCCTAGGATGCCCTGCGTGTCAGGTCCGGGGCTGGAGCCGCTGCGGGCCGTGACCTACCGCAGCGACGCGTCCCGCCGGCTCGAGGACGTCACTATGCGTCCGCCGGAGATCTGGGACGACGACCTGGTGCGGCGGCTCAGCGCGCTGCGTCCCGACCATGTGATGCACCTGCTGGCTCCCGGCTCTGACCGGGGGACCACGCTGCAGCGGTGGCACTCGGCGGGTGCGCTGGACATCGCGGGGACCTCGGGACTGTACGGGTGGAGCTGGCAGGCGGCGGGCCGGCGGGTCCGCGGGGTCGCCGGGGCCATGGCGCTCCCGGTGGGCCAACGGCTGATCCCCCACGAGCGGGTACGGTCCGACATCGTCGCGGCCAGGGCCGACGGGTTGGCCCGGGCCGTGGTCCAGGCAGAGCCGATCGTGGTCCTGCACGACGGGCACCCACTGGGTGCGGCGACGACGGGCCCGCTGCCGACCGGCTCCCTGGTCGATCTGTCCACAGCCGACGAGCGGCACAGGGTCTGGCAGCTCGGCACCCGCGACGCCGCTGACGTCAGCGCGGGATTGGCGGTCGGCCCGCCGCCGGTGGTCGCCGACGGGCATCACCGGTTGGCTGCCTTGGACTCGCTGACGGTCTCCGGGTCGGCGTTCTCGCACGCGCTGGTGCTGGTGGTCGACGTAGGCGCCTCCGACCTGAGCGTGCGGACCATCCATCGGGTGGTGCCGGGCCTCGACGCTGACCGGGTCGCCACCGCCACCGGGGTGTCATTGGTGCCCGTCCCGGACGGCACGGAGCTCCAGTTCCTGCGCCAAACTGGCCGCGGGCGGCTGCGGTTCGTCCTCGGTGACTCGGCCCGGCTGCTGGGCCTCGAGGTTTCGGTCGAGCAGGTGCACGCGCTGTGTCACCTGCACCGCAACCTGTTGCCCCGGTGGGAGGTGCCGGAGGCCCGGCTCGGCTATGCACACGAGTGGTCCGTGGCTCGCACCGCCGCCTCCACCGCCCACGGGCTGGCTATCGCCACGTCGGCCCCCGGGCTGCCGGAGGTGCTGGAGGCGGCCCGCTCCGGGCACCTGCTGCCGCACAAGGCGACGTCGATCGGGCCGAAGCCGCGGATCGGGCTGCTGATGCTCAGCGGCTGAGACGCCGGGCGCTTGCCACTTCGACCTCGACCCGGCTGCTCAGCCCGGCCGGTCCGCGGCGGAAGCGACGTCGTACGGCGCCCTCGACCTCCACCAGGTCTCCCGCCTGCCACGACAGCATCGAGCTGCCGGCTGCGCGCCGACCACGCCTGGCAGTCCAGCGTGTCCACCGGCTGCCTCGATCGGGCCGGTCCTGCCGGTCGGCGGATCACCAGCCGCGCCGTGACGATCACGTCACCGCTCGGCAGCACCCGTTCGGTAGCGGCGGCCGACACCCGTCCGCACAGGCGCACGGTGTTGACGTGGGTCCGGTCTGGGCTCGTCGCGACTGCGGGTTCAGCCATCGGGCACCACCTCCGGGCGCATCCTGGCCCGCACCGGCACCGAGTGGCGGGGTGAGCGCCGGCGGCTGTGGACTACTGCAGCTGCTCCGCGCGCTCGAGCGCGTCGGTGACGTGGTGGGCGTCGACCGCGGCGGCCCGGTGGAACCACTCCAGCGCGTCACCGTCGCGACCGGCAGCGGCCAGGGTGTCGGCGTAGGCGTACCGGAGCCGGGCAACCCAGTCCGCACGCGCGCTTGTCCGCAGGTCGGCCCGCTCCAGCACCGCGAGGGCGGCGTCCGGCTCGTCGCGATC
>JALYQN010000229.1 GCA_030855835.1 Actinomycetota bacterium
GTGGTGGCTCGGATGGTGCGGGCGCAGACCTGCGGCTACCACCGCGGCGGCGTCGGCGTCTCGCTCAAACACTGGCCGGGCCACGGCTCGACGTCGGTCGACAGCCACGATGCGCTGCCGACCCTGACGTTGAGCCGCGCCGACTGGGAGCGCGAGCACCTGCCGCCGTTCGTCGCCGGGATCGACGCGGGCGCCGACCTCGTCATGACCGGCCACCTGGCGTACCCGCGTCTTGACCCGACCGCCCGGCCGGCCACGCTGTCGCGCGAGCTGACCACCGGCTGGTTGCGTGAACGGCTCGACTTCGACGGCGTGATCGTCACCGACGCGTTGGAGATGGACGCGCTGGCGCAGTGGGGCGCTCCGGGCGAGGTCGCGGTGCAGGCGCTGCAGGCGGGCGCCGACCTGCTGGTGATGTCGCCGTCGCCGCGCGGGGCCGCGGCGGGCATCCGGGCGGCCGTGGCCGACGGTGAGCTGACCCGGGCCAGGCTGGAGCAGTCGGTGCTCCGGGTGCTGACCGTCAAGGACGCCACCGGTCTGGTCGCCGGTCCGCACGAACTCGACCGCTGCCGGGGCTAGGCACCCTCACTGGCCGGGTGGTGCGAGCGCCGGGCACCCGGCCGTGCCCTGGGTGGGAGTCGAACCCACACTGTGCGGGACTTGAATCCGCCTTCTCTGCCAGTTGGAATACCAGGGCTCGCCAAGACTCTATCGAGGCATGTCCGGTCAGGGAGCCGTGTACCCAGGCGCCGGCCAGGTCACGAAACTACAACGACGCCGCACCAACTCCGCGCCGGTGGCGGTCCCGGCGTGCCGCGTAGGTACTCTGCACGACGAGACGGAGGGTTACGGCCCTCGAGCCGAAACGACGGAGGACCCATGCGACTGCGCTCCCGATCCCTACGCGCGGCTGCCGTCGTCGCGGTGAGCGCCCTGGTGCTCGCCGCCTGCGGTGGCGAGGACGAACCGACCGCCGAGGAGCCCGCGTCCGGAGGAGGGTCGAACGAGGAGGCCGCCGCGCCCAAGGGGGACGGCACACTGACAATCGGCACGCTGCTCCCGCAGACCGGTGACCTGGCCTTCCTCGGCCCGCCTGAGTTCGCCGGCGTCGACCTCGCGGTTCAGGAGATCAACGAGGCCGGGGGGGTGCTAGGCAAGCCAGTCAAGCAGGTGAAGGCCGACTCTGGCGACGGAACCCCCAACATCGCGCCCCAGGAGACCACCAACCTGCTCGACTCCGGCGCGGACGTCGTCATCGGCGCCGCATCCTCCAGCGTCTCGCTGTCGGTGATCGACAAGATCACGGGTGCGGGAGTGGTGCACTACTCGCCGGCCAACACGTCGACCGCGTTCGACACCTATGACGACAAGGGGCTGTACTTCCGTACGGCGCCCTCGGACGTGCTCCAAGGCGCGGTGCTGGCGAACCTGGTGGCCTCCGATGGCTTCAGCAACATCGCGATCCTCGCCCGCCAGGACTCCTACGGCGAGGCACTCGCCAACCAGGTCGAGATGGTCTTCGAGGAGCAGGGGGGCACCGTCGTCGAGAAGGTGTTCTACAACGCCGATGCATCCCAGTACAACGCCGAAGTCGACAAGATCGCCGCGGCCGACCCCGAAGCGGTCATCTTGGTAACGTTCGAGGAGTTGACCAAGATCGTCCCCGCCCTTAACGCCAAGGGAATCGGCCCCCAGGATGTCCAGGCCTACTTGGTCGACGGCAACGCCTACGACTATGGCGGTCGGCTCCCGAACGGCACTCTCGAGGGAGCCAAGGCCACCTACCCTGGTGCCGAGCTGACGGGCGACTTCCGCAAGCGGCTCCTCGAGGTCGACCCCAAGCTGGACAGCTTCACTTACGGCCCGGAGTCGTACGACGCGGCGATCACCACCGCTCTAGCCGCGGAAGCGGCCGGGGACGACTCGGGCGAGGCTATCGGCGCGGAGCTGATCGGCATCACCCGGGACGGCGAGAAGTGCACCGAGTACCAGCAGTGCCTGGACCTCCTCAAGGATGGCGGAGACATTGACTACGACGGCGTGTCCAGCCCGCTAGAGTTCAACGAGACGGGCAGCCCGTCGGCGGCCACCATCGGAATCTTCGAATACCAGGCCGACAATAACTTCGTCAACATCGACTACGTCACCGGCTCGACCTGATCGCCGGCGAACCGCGAAGGCCTCGCCTGCATCAGAGGCGGGGCCTTGGCGGTGGCGTCCTTGACGGGGATCGAAAGTTCGCAAGACGAACAAGTCGAGAGTTCGCAGGACGAACAGGTGTCAGGCTTTGGCGAGCGTACCGAGGTAGAGCTCGATCACCTTAGGATCGTTCATCAGGTCGGAACCGCTGGCGGTGTAGGCGTTGGCACCCTGGTCGAGCACGTACCCGCGGTCGCAGATCTGCAGGCAGCGGCGGGCGTTCTGCTCGACCATGACCACCGAGACACCGGCCTGGTTGATCTTGCGGGTCTGGACGAACACCTCGTCCTGCATTGCGGGGGACAGCCCGGCAGAGGGCTCGTCCAGGAGCAGCACCGACGGCTCCATCATCAGCGCCCGGCCCATCGCCAGCATCTGCCGCTCCCCACCCGACAGCGAACCGGCCCGCTGGCCGCGACGATCACCCAGCGTTGGGAAGAGGTCGGTCACGAAGTCGAAGCGTTCGTCGAACCGCTTCGGCGCCTGGTAGACACCCATCTCGAGATTCTCGGTGATCGTGAGGGTGGGAAACACGTTGTTGGACTGCGGCACGAAGCCGATCCCTTTGCGGACTAGCACATCGGCACGCTGGTTCGTCACATCGTCACCGCGAAGCGTCACGACGCCCTCGCCGATCCGCACGAGCCCGAACATGGCCTTGAGCAACGTGGACTTGCCGGCGCCGTTGGGACCGATGATGCCGACCAGTTCGCCGTCACGGCAGTACAGGTCGCAGTTGTTCAAAATGTTGACCCCGGGCACGTAGCCGGCGACCAGGCCATCTGCTCGCAGTATGGCCCCCTCCGCCTCGGTTCGGTGGACCCGGCGGTGCTTGGGGTCGGCATCGTTGTCGGGCTCGTTCGCCGCCATGACGGTCGGGTCGCTCACCGTGACTCCTTAGGGTGCTCCTCGTGGGTGGCCGGCGCGCTGGACTGGGATGCCTGCTCCTCGCGCAGTCGGGCCTCCTCCTCCTCGACGGTGAGCGCCGCGTCGTGGTGCGCGCCGAGGTAGGCGTTGATGACGGTCGGATCGGCCATCACATGCTCGGGTGGCCCCTCGGCGACTATCCGTCCCTGGGCCATCACTACCACCCAGTCAGAGATGTCCCGCACCATGTCCATGTCGTGCTCGACGAAGAGCACACTACGGCCCTCGTCACGCAGGGTCTTGACATGGCCGAGCAACGACTGCTTGAGCGCCGGGTTGACCCCGGCCATCGGCTCGTCGAGCATAACGAGTTCAGGTTCGACCATGAGCGCCCGCGCCATTTCCAGCAGCTTGCGCTGACCGCCCGACAGCGAGCCGGCGAAGTCCTCCCGCTTTGTGTCGAGCTTGAATCTCTCCAAGAGGTCGTCGGCCCGGTCGGTGTTTGCCATTTCCTGGCTCCGCCAGCGAAACGGGAGCAGTGCGGTCAGGAACGCCTCGCCGCTCTGTCCGGTGGCGGCCAGGCGCATGTTCTCGATGACCGACAGCTTGCTCAACACCTTGGTCAGCTGGAAGGTGCGCACCATGCCGAGGCGCGCAACCTTGTACGCCGGCACCCGCCCGAGCGGGCGTCCGTTGAACGACCACGCGCCGCGATCGGGCTGGTCGAAGCAGGTGAGCAGGTTGAAGAATGTCGTCTTGCCGGCACCGTTGGGGCCGATCAGCGCAGTGATGACACCACGCTGCACCTCCAGGTGGTCGACGTCGACGGCGACCAGCCCACCGAACTGGCGGCGGATGTCGTCGGCGACGAGGATGGCGTCGGGCTTCTTCGACCCAGGCTCGCGAGGCACATCGCGCAGCGCGGTCACGGCCTCGGCGGCCGAGTTCCTAGTGCTGACCGGTTCAGCGGGCATCGAGCGCGATCTCCCTCTTGTCGCCGAAGATCCCCTGCGGCCGGAAGATGACCAACAGCACCAGCCCGAGGCCGGCAGCGATGAACCGCACCAGGCTGGCCTGGGTGTCGGTCATCAGGACGGGGGAGATCAGCGGGTCGACCCCGGCCGTGGCCGCGGTGAAGAAGTTGCCCAGCACGCTGATCAGGAACCAGAACAAGATGGCTCCGACGACTGGGCCAAAGACTCGGGCGGCGCCGCCGAGGATCAGCACGGTGTAGGCGAAGAAGGTCACGTCGGTCGAGAAGTTCTCCGGGTTTATCGCCGCCTGGTCTAGGGCAACTAGGAAGCCGGCGACACCACCGATCACTCCGCCGAGCACCAGTGACTGCATCTTGTAGCCGTAGACGTTCTTGCCCAGTGACCGCACGGCCTCCTCGTCCTCGCGGATCGACTTGAGCACTCTGCCCCACGGGCTGCGCATGAGCGCCCACACCAGGAGCACGGTCAGCCCGACCAGGACCCATCCAACGGTGAACACCCACGCGTCGTCCGGTCGCAAGCGGAACAGAAGCAGATCGAGTGGCTGGCCATATGGGTTGAGCGCGTCGAACGACTGGTTGAACTCTTGCAACCCGTCCCGGCCGCCGAAGTACTCTGACAGACTCACCGAGCCGACCACGATTCGGATGATCTCGGCGGCGGCGATAGTGACGATCGCTAGGTAGTCGGCCCGCAGTCGCAGCGTCGGTGCGCCGAGCAGTAAGGCAAAAACGACCGCTGCCGCCAAACCGATCGGGACCGCCACCCAGAACGATAACCCCCACGTCGCGACCGAGGCCGCGAGGCCGTAACCCGCGACAGCCATGAACCCTGCTTGGCCGAAGTTGAGCAGCCCGGTGTAGCCGAAGTGTACGTTCAGCCCGATGGCCGCCATCGAGTAGACGATCGCGTCGCTGGTCAGGGCGGAGCGGAACGAGAACTCGAATATCTGGCCCCAGTCCATAGCGGTCCTCCTTCCGTCGTCCGGGCTCAGCCGACCCGCTCGCGGCGGCCCAGGAGTCCCTGGGGCCGCACGAGCAGGATGAGGATCAGCAGCCCGAGGGCGCTCACGTACTTGAGTTCGGCGGGCACGACCAAGGTCGACACCTCGATCGAGATACCGACGATCAGGCTGCCGACCATTGCGCCCCAGATGGTGCCGAGGCCACCGAGGATCACTCCCGCGAACACCAGCAGCAGCAGCTTGAAACCCATCTGGTAATCGACCTGTTGGTCGACGCCCAGCAGCGCCCCGGACAGGCCGGCGAGCGCGGTCCCACCGATCCAGACGACCGTGATCACCCGCTCCACGTTGATGCCAGACGAGGAGGCCAGGGAGGGGTTGTCGGCGACTGCTCTGGTCGCCTTGCCGAGCCGAGTCCTGGCCAGCAGCAGCGAGATTGCAACCAGCACGGCGATCGAGGTGCCGATGAGCACCAGATCCTTCTGGGTCGGTTCAACGAGGGGCCAGTCGAGCGGACCTTGGTCGAGGTACTGGGTGTAGGCCCTGGTCGTGTCGCCGAACACGTACTGGTAGATGTTGCGCAGGAAGAGACCCAGCCCGATGCTGACGATCATCAAGGCGATGGTCCCTGTGCCACGGCGGTTCAGCGGCCGCCAAAACGCGAGGTCCTGGGCGGCCCCAACTAGGCCCATGATGAGCACCGCGAGGACGCCCGACCAGATCACCGGCAGCCCGAGGCCACTGTTGAAGCCGAAGGTGAGCATCGCGCCGAGCGTGATCAGCTCGCCGTGGGCAAAGTTGGTGAGGCCGGTGGTGCCGAACACCATGGACAGCCCCAACGCGGCCAGCGCGATGAGCAGCCCGAACTTGACACCGGACAGCAATAGGTCGGGCAGCCGGTCGACCCAGGTCTCGACATCTCTTGTGTCCGGGCCTATCGGGTACTGCACGGTCGCATCGAAGCCGAGCACGTCGACGGTGGTTTCGACCCGTCCCGCGTCGGTGAGGAACGTGCCCTCGGGCAGCGTGTCAGCGTCGATGGTGACGGTGTACTCGCCGTTGCTCGGCACCGGCACCGAGGCGATGCCCTGATCGTCGGTGGTGGCTTGGCCGATCTCTTCGCCGTCGGGGCCGGTAACGACAATGTCCACGCCCTCCACCGGGTCGGCCTTGTCGTTCGACGGGTCGTCATCGGTCGTGTCGACGTTGGTGTTGTCGACCAGGGTCGCGTTGATGCTGAGCTGCTCGTCTGCCTCACCACCGTCCGCGGCCGCGGACCCGGCTGACGCGACGGCGCCGAGACCCAGCAGGCCGCTCACCAGGGCCAGAATCAGCACCAGCAGAGTCCTGCGCACCTACGCACTCCTGTCGCCTCGGCGGCGCCCGCGCCGGCCAGACAATCACGCCGCTGCCCGTCGCGGTCGACTGCCGGGACTATAGCGACCATCGCCGCGTGGTGGGCCAGGCAGCGCTCACATGACGATGACGATCTGCACCAGCAGCGGCGCGACGAGCAACGCCGGCAGCAGGTCGCCGACCGGCACCTGCCGGACCCGCAGCAGCCGCAGTGCCACCCCGGCCAGAAGCAGCCCACCGGTAGCGGTCAGCGCCAGCAGGTGCGGCTCGGGGACGAACGAGCCGAGCAACGCGGCCAACACGGTGAGCGTGCCCTGCACCACGAGCACCACCAACGCGGAGCCGGCCACCCCCCAGCCCAGCGAGGCGGCGAATGCGACAGCGGCGAACCCGTCGAGCACCGCCTTCAGCACCAGCTGGTCGGCGCCGCGCCCGAGCCCGTCCTGCAGCGAGCCGAGCACGGTGAGCGGGCCGACGCAGAACACCAGGGACGCGCTGACGAAACCCTCCACGAACCTATGCTGGGTCCCGGGCTCGGCGGCGTCGCGGATCATCCGGCGCCGCAGCCGGTCACCCAGCGACTCCAGCCGCAGCTCGATCCGGGCCAGCGACCCGGCGATCCCGCCCAGCAGCACCGCGCCCAGCACGATGAGTACGGGCGCACTGTCACCGACCGCGGCGCTCAGCTCGGGATCGCTGACTGCCATCGCCGACAACGCGGCGACGAGCAGGGTCACCAGCCCGAGGCCGTCGGTGACGACGTCGCGGGTGCGCTGGGGCAACCGGTGCCCGACGAGCACTCCGATGCCGGACCCGACCAGGACCGTAGCCACGTTGACGAGCGTGCCGAGGCCGCGGACACCGTCCACCTCAGGGGCTCACGTGCGCGGCACCAGCAGGCAGGTGATCCGTGCCGTGCACACCCGGCGGTCCTGCTTGTCACTCACCACCACCTCGTACGTCACGACCTTGCGGCCGCGGTGCACCGGGAGGGCGACGCCGGTGAGCGTGCCGGACCGCGCGGCCCGGTGGTGCGTGGCGTTGATGTCGACGCCGACCGCGTAC
>JALYQN010000284.1 GCA_030855835.1 Actinomycetota bacterium
GGTCAAGGCGGTGCTGGCGGAGGCGGCGGCGCTGGCCCGTAGCGTGGCGCCATGACCAGCCCAGCCGGCGCCGCGCCCCTCGGCGCCGCGAGCGAGGTCGGCCGGCTCCAGACCGCCCTGCTGCACCGACCCGGTGCCGAGCTGCGCCGGCTGACGCCACGCAACAACGACTCGCTGCTGTTCGACGCCATCCCCTGGGTCGGGCGCGCGCAGGAGGAGCACGACGCGTTCGCCGACGCCTTGACCGCGCGCGGTGTGGAGGTGCTGTACCTGGCCGACCTGCTGGCCGAGGCCCTGTCCAGCCAGCCGGCCCGCGAGGTGGCCGTAGGACAGGTAACCGAGGGTTTGCGGCTCGGTGACACGCTGCGCCGGCACCTGCGCCGGGTGCTGCACGAGCAATCACCGGACGAGCTGGCAACCACGCTCACGGCGGGGTTGCGCAACGACGAGGTGCGGGTCGACCACAGCCTGGTGACCAGCCTGCTGGCGTACGACGACTTCCTCATCGACCCGCTGCCGAACCTGCTGTTCACCCGCGACTCGTCGGTCTGGCTGCCCGACCGGGTGGCGATCACGAGCCTGACGATGCCGGCGCGAGTGCGCGAGACCCAGCTGACCGAGCTGGTCTATACCCATCACCCACGCTTCGCGGGGGCGCCGCGGATGCACGGCTGGAAGCTCGAGCACGTCGAAGGCGGAGACGTGCTGTTGCTGTCTCCCGGTGTAGTGGCGGTCGGCGTGGGGGAGCGCACCACCCCCGCCGGCGCCGAGCGGTTCGCCCGGCAGATGATCTCGGGCGGGTTGGCGCACACGGTGCTGGCGGTGCCGATCGCCCAGACGCGGGCGACGATGCACCTGGACACGGTGGTCACCATGGTCGACGTCGACAAGGTGGTGATGTACGCCAACATCGCGGGGGCGCTGCGGGCGTACCCGGTGACGGCCGCAGACGGGCGCAACGGCCCGCACCACGGCCCGCACCAGGACCACGACAGCGACCCGGACGCCCAGGTGCTGAGTGTCGGACCGGCGGCACCGTTCCTCGAGGCCGCCGCGGCGGCGATGGGGATCGACCGACTGCACCGCATCGACACCGGTCTCGACCCGGTCACCGCAGAGCGTGAGCAGTGGGACGACGGCAACAACACCCTGGCCCTCGCGCCGCGGCTGGCGGTCGCCTACCAGCGCAACACCGAGACCAACGAGCGCCTCGAGCAGGCCGGGATCGAGGTGATCGCGATCTCCGGGTCCGAGCTGGGCTCCGGCCGGGGTGGACCGCGCTGCATGTCGTGCCCGGTCAGCCGCGCCGACCTCACGGAAGGCACTTAGCTCCGGACCGGGGACGGGCCGGCGGGGCTCAGGACAGCAAAGAGCCCGGCCGTCGCTGACGGGGGAAACAACGACGACCGGGCGATGGCAGCCTAAGCCGCTGTGGTCCCGGAAGCAACCCAATCACCCGAGGCCGTGCGAACCGCGCGGAATTCGTCGTACCCCGCTCAGCATCGGCTGATTCGGTCACCTGATGGTCAGCTGGCGGTTTGCCAAGCCGTTGCGCGCCGCCCGCTGCTCGGCGGTGAGTGCCGAGCCGTCTGCCACCGCCTCGGCCACCCGCGTTGCCAGCGTCGCGAGCGCGTCGTCAAGCCGGTCCGGTCCGGTCCCGGCAGGGAGCTCCCAGACCGGGGTCAGCACCCCATGGGCGCGGAACATCCCGATCAGCCGGCCGGCTTCGCCGAGCCGGTCGTCGCCCGCGGCGTGCAGCCTGGCCAAGGCGTTGACCAGCACGGACTCGTCCTCAGGGCGTACCCAGCGGACGAACTCCCGGCCCCCGACCCGGGTCCAGTACGCGGCCTCGACCGACTCCAGCCGGCGAGTCGGAGCGGCCCGCTCGTTGGCGGTCTTCAGGGCGGCGGCGAGCTGGCCGTCGGGGTCGTCGGCGTCGCCGAGCCAGAAGTCGAAGCCGTCGTGCACCGTGACGGCAAACGCGCTGCCCGGCGCCACCAGGTCCTGCAGGCGCGGTCCCGGGGGAGGTGGCCCGGGCAGCATGATCTGGCTGCCCGGCTCGGCAGCAAGCGCCAGCTCGAGGGTGTGGGCGAGGTCGCGGCTCACGTCGCCGTGGTTCGCGTGCACCTGCAGGCCCAGCCAGATCGAGGCGTCGGCGCGTACCACCGCCGGTATCGCCATCGGCAGCAGCGAGCACACCGTTACCTCGCGGGTCACCGGGTGGGTGACCGGGTGGGTGACCGGGTGGGTGACCGGGTGGATCACCTGCTGCTGCTCGGGTGCGTCCTGCAGTGTCAGGGTGGCCGTCGCCGCGGGCACGATCTCGCGCAGCGCCACCCAGTCGCACTCGCCGGGCAGCCGGTCGAAGGGTCGCGAGACGAACGGTGCCGGTGGCCCACCGACCCGGCCGTGGCAGTGCTTGTAACGCCGACCGGAGCCACAGGGGCAGGGTTGGCGCGGGCTGACATCGTCAGGGGGCGTGCGGGCACCATGCTCGTCGCGCTGCTTGACCCGCGACTTCTTGCTCACACCGCCTCCATGCCCGTCTGCGCCGACTACAACCGGGAGAGCCCGCAGCGGCGACCCTAACGTGGGCCGGGGAGGGTTCGGGCGACCGATATGTCGGCGGTCACAACAGTTCCTCGCGCCGCGCGTTCGATGGACCACGAGTCGGCCAGCGCCGCGACGATGGACAGGCCACGTCCGCCCACTGCCCCCTGGTCGTGCAGCGGCCGCGCGCCCTGCTGGCCGTCGTCGCACACTTGCAGCCGGATCCTGGGCGGGTCGAAGGTGCACTCCATCCGCAGCCCGCTCTGCCCGTCGGGGCCGGCGTGCCGTACGGCGTTGGTGACGAGCTCGCTGACGATCACCACGGCGTCGTCGATGATGGCGACGTCGACCCCGCAGTCGCGCAGGAAGTCGGCAGTCTCACCGCGGGCGGTGCGGACGGCAGTCACCGCCGAGGGGAGGTCCAGCCAGTGTGAGGTGGCGTCGACAACCGATGGGGAGGTTCGGTCGACCGGCCCGGACATGTACCCACTGTGACGTAATAGAAACGCTAAGTCATCTCTGGGTGAGAATGCGGTCCAATTGCGCCCCCGTCTGCGCGGGTTTGTCCGTGATCACGGCGTCGACCCCCAACCGCAGGCAGAGCTCCAGGTCGGCCTGGTCGTTCACTGTCCACACGTGTACCGCGTGCCCAGCCGCGTGCGCTTTCGCCACGTACGAGGGGTATTCGCGGACCACATCGATCCGGGGCCCGGCGATCCGGCTGCCCCGCGGCAGATAGCCGTCGCGCAGCCGCACCGGCACGTGCTCCATCAGGTAGACGGTGGGCACCGCGGGCGCGTGCTCGCGGATCCGGTGCAACGACATCCAGGAGAAGCTCATCACCCGGACCGGCGCCGGTTGGCCGGGGGTGGCATGCGCCCAGCCGAACCGGCGCAAGGTCTCGACCAACCGCCGCTCGACCAGGCCGGCGAAGCGGGTGGGGTGCTTGGTCTCCACCGCGAGCTGAACGGGTCGGCCGATATCGCGGACGAGCGCGCACAGCGCCTCGAAGGTCAGCACCGCCCCGCTCGGCAGCTCGTCCAGCTCGTCCTCGAGGTCGGCCCAAGGCTGCTTCCACGAGCCGAAGTCCCACCGCTCCAGGTCGGCCAGCGGCAATGTCGACACCACGCCGCGTCCGGTGCTCGTCCGGTCGATGCGCCGGTCGTGCAGGCACACCAGGTGTCCGTCGGCGGTCAGGCGGACATCGCACTCCAGCGCGTCCGCGCCGGAGTCGAGCGCCAACAGATACGCCTCCGCGGTGTGTTCCGCGCACTCATCGCTGGCGCCACGGTGTGCCACCACCTGCGGGCGGCTGTGGTCCACCCCACGACTGTACGTTGCGCAGGTGCTTGGGACGGTGCTGGTCCGGTGGGGCTGGTTCGGTGGGGCTGGTTGGATTGGCGAGTGTCCACGCCCGCCCTGCCCGCGGACGTGCCGCAGGTGGCGGCCGCGCAGCTGCCGGCAGACGTGTCCCAGCGAGCCGTGCTGCTGGACGTGCGCGAGAACCACGAGTGGGCGGCCGGGCATGCGCCAGGGGCTGTGCACGTGCCGTTGGGCACGTTGGGACAGCGGGCGGCCGAGGTCGCGTCGATAGCGCGCGAGCGCCAGGTCGTGGTGGTGTGCGCCGTAGGGGCTCGGTCGCAACGCGCCGCGGTCTTTCTCGCGGCGACCGGCCTCGACACGGTCAACGTCGCCGACGGTATGCAGGGTTGGGCGAGCGCCGGCCGCCCGATCGTCACCGGCCCCTGACAGCGGTTCACCCGGCTCAGAGCAGGTCGGTCAACGACTCGACACCGAGCACGATCCCTGCAAAACGAGCGAACCGACCGGCCGAGCCGAGCACGCAGAACGCCAGCAGGGAGACCCTCACCTGACCGGCCAGGAAGCTGATCACCGCGAACGGCGGCAGGCCCACTCCCGCCGAGGCGAGCACCACCGCCCAGGCCGCCCACGGGCGCGCCTCGGCGGCGCCGGTCATCCGGTCCACCCAGCGGCCGACGTTGGCCTTCGCCATCCGGCGGGTCAGCCATCCCCACGACAGCGACTGCCGGCCGAGCAGGAAGAACCCAACCTTGCCGATCATCTGCCCGACCGTCGCGGCCAGCGCCAGCGCCCACCACGGCAGCGGCTGCTGGGTGGCCACCGCCGCGAGGTACGCCTCCGCGTTGATGACCGGGATCCATGCCGACGCCAGGCAGACGCCGACCGTGGCCAGGAGGACGGTCACCCGGCGACGGTGGGCACCGGGACACCCAGGCGTACGAGCCGTACCAGCGAGGTCACCTTGACCGCCAGCAGCACCGCCGCGATAGCGGTGCAGATCACGACGTCCTGGGTCCACAGCAGCAGGACCGCGAACGCGGAGGAGTTGACCGCCTTGGCCGGTTTGGACCAGTTCCACCGCCACACGGTGCGGTCGACGAGGTTGAAGTAGTTGGGGCTCAGCAACGGCCAGGCCACGAAGGCCAGCGACAGCACGGTGTCCACCACGGCGAACTCGAGGACGTACACGCCGACCGGCACCAGCAGCCCGGGCAGCAGCCACACCACCCCGAGGTAGAAGCAGAACGCGCACGCTCGGTCGCACACGATGTCGAGCACCGCACCGAACCGTGTCTCGTGCCCGAACCACCGCGCCACCGCGCCGTCGGCGATGTCGCCGACCCAGTACGCCGCCAACGATGCGATGAGCAGGCGCAACGCGGTGTCCCGGTCATCGGCTCCGGCTGCGGCCAGTCCGAGCGCCACGGAGACGAGGGTGCGCACCACGGTGATGATCGTGGCCGGGGTGACGATCCGCGGGTCGGGCCCCGACACCCAGCCGTGAGGCAGCATCGTGCGATCGGCTGCGGAGTCAGTGCCCGGCGACCTCACCCTCGGAGGGTACTCAGCAGACCACGTACGGCTCGCCCAGTGCGGTCGGCTCGGCTCGCCCGGGTTCGTTAGTCCCGCCCTACTTGAGCAGGCGGGACAAGCGGCGGTCGGCCAGCGGCTTGCCGCCGGTCTGGCAGGTGGGGCAGTACTGCAGCGACGAGTCGGCGAAGCTCACCTCCGCCACCCGGTCACCGCACACCGGGCACGGCTGGCCGGTTCGGGCATGCACGCGCAGGTTGGTCTTCTTCTCCCGCTTGAGCTCGGAAGCGGCCAGCCCGTCGGAGCGGGCCACGGCGTCGCGAAGGGTCGCCCGGATGGCGTCGTGCAGCTGTTCGAGCGTCTCACCGGTGATCCCGGAGGCCGGCTTGAACGGCGACATCCGGGCGACGTGCAAGATCTCGTCGGAGTAGGCGTTGCCGATGCCGGCGACGACGGACTGGTCCCTGAGCACGCCCTTCACCTGGGCACGACCGGCGGACCGCAAGATCGCGGCAAGCGCGTCGACGGTGAACTCGTCGGCCAGCGGGTCGGGGCCCAACCGGGCCACGCCCGGCACCTCGGCCGGGTCACGCACGAGGTAGACCGCGAGGCTCTTCTTGGTGCCCGCCTCGGTGAGGTCGAAGCCGCTGCCGTCGTCGAGCACCGCCCGCAACGCCAGCGGACCCTTGCCTGGTCGGGGCGGCACGCTCGGCTGCTGGCCACGCCAACGCAACCACCCGGCCCTGGCCAGGTGCATGACCAGGTGCAGGCCACCGGCCTCGACGTCGAGGAACTTGCCGTGCCGGTGCACGCCGTCGACGAGCAGCCCGGCCAGCGCGCCGAGCGGCGGATCGAAAGTCTTGAGCGCGCTGAAGGCGACCGGCTCGACGCGGGTGAACGCATGGCCGGCCAGCCGCTGGCGCAGGTCACCGACCAGGGCCTCGACCTCGGGCAGCTCAGGCACCGGCCAAGTGTGCCGCAGGCCGGCTCGCAGCATGGTGGTGCTGTCGCTGTGGCGCGGCGACGAGTGCACAGGCAGCTTTCGGCTGCTCGCCGAGGACGTGCGGGCGCTGCTCGCGACCCTGACTGACGGACTGGCCGCCGGCTACCGGGCGACCACCCGCTCGGCAGCCGCCCCGGGCCAGGGCTAGCCCGGGCCAGGGCTAGCCCGGGCCGCCGAAAGCTGCCGGCAGCGGGACCTCCACCAGCCTCTGCAGCATCGCCAGGTAGTCGGCGCGGGCGACCTCCTCCACCCCGAGTCGAGCCAGGTGCGGGGTCTGCCACTGGACGTCGATCAACCGGTGCTGCGCATGCTTGTCGGCGAGCGCGTCGACCAGCGCGACCAGCGCGACCTTCGAGGCGTCACGCTGGCGGTAGAACATCGACTCGCCGGCGAACAGCCCGCCCACCGCGAGCCCGTAGAGTCCGCCGACCAGACTGCCGTCGGCGTCATACGTCTCCACCGAGTGCGCCCACCCCAGGGCGTGCAACCGTAGGTACGCGGCGCGGATGTCCTCGCTGATCCAGCCGCCCTGGCGGCCGGGATCCGCGCAACAGGCGACCACCTGTTCGAAGCAGCTGTTGATGCGGGTCTGAAAGCGGCGCCGGGAGCGCCGCAGCGAGCGAGAGATGTGCAGCCGGCCGGGCCGCAGCACGCCACGGCGCTCGGGCGACCACCACACCATCGGGGTCACGTCGTCGAGAGGCATCGGGAAGGCGCCCGTTCGGTAAGCCCACACCACCGTCGCGGGCTCCAGGTCGGCGCCCACGGCAACCGCGTCGTCGCGCGGCCAGCTTGCGGGGTCGAAACCCCAGCGGGAGGGCGGCAGCGGCACCGGCACGCAGGCATCGTTGCAGCCGGCCGCCGGTGGCCGGTCCAGACCGCCTACCGTGGCGCCATGGGTATCGGCCGAGCCACCGCGTGGTCCGCCGCGAGGAGCCTCGTGCCGATCGGGGCGCGCCTTGCGCCGCAGCTCAGCCACGGGTTCGTCCGGGAGATGCTCGAACGAGCCATCAACGGGGGCGGACCCTTCCTTGGAGCCGCCGCGCAGGCCGACCTGCGCAGCACCGAGGCGGCCGGCGATGAGGCGGCCGCGATCTCGGCCCTGGTCGAAGGCCACGTACGCGTGGCCGGGGCACAGGGCTTCCTCACCAACCTCGGCGGGCTGCTGACCGCGACGATCGCGATCCCGGCGAACATCTCCGGGCTCGCGCTGCTGCAGTGTCACCTGGTCGCCGGCATCGCGCATCTGCGGGGCTATGACCTGGCCGACGGCCGGGTACGCAACGCCGTCCTGGCGTGCCTGCTGGGCGAGGACACCGTCGGCGACCTGGTGCGTTCCGGCTCGCTGCCCGCGACGCCGATGGGGATGGCCACCTCGCCCGTGCACGACCCCGGCCTCGACCAGCGCATCGCCCGGGAGGTCATGACCGAGCTGTTCGGGCGGGTCGGGGGCAGGCGGATGGCGACGTCGGTCGCACGCCGGGTCCCGCTGCTCGGAGGGGGCATCGGCGCGGTCAGTGACGGCTGGTCGACCTACCGAGTGGGCCGCTACGCGGAGCGTGAGCTGCGACCGCGGGGTCAGAGTGGCGCTCGGCCCTGACCGGGGCGACCCACGCCGCGGTGCGCCATCTCCAGGACGGTCTCGGCGAGCACCTCGTCCAGCAGGGCCAGCAGCTCGCCGTCACCGACGTCGTCCGGCTTACGCGCGGCCGGCTCGGTTGCCCTCCCCAGATCGCCGAGGTCACCGGTCACCGGGAACCCCCCGTCTCGCAGGTAGTCGACCACCGCCACCGCCCGCGGACGCAGCCATGCGTGTTCCGCCTCAGGCAGCACCATGCGGAAGGACTGCTCGCGCCGCTCCAGCACCTCCCGCGCGACGAAGTGCTTCACCAGCTCGGTGTACGCCGACGCCCCAAGCGCACCGGTGACCCGGCGGGTCACCCGCCGCAGCGCCTCGGCCTCCACCCCGCCGAGCGACACGTTGGACCGTGGCACGTCGAGGTCGTAACCCTCCGGGTCCAGACCGATCGCCGCGCCGAACCGGCCCCATAGCTGCCCCGGTGGCGAGCCCGACGGCGGCACAGTCAGCACGTGGATCAGTTCCGTGGGCACATGCAGCAGCCACGAGCGGAGGGCCCGGCGGGGGTCGTGCATGGACCAGAACCGCCCGCCGTACGACTCCGCACCACCCGGGTCACGCACGGATCGCAACAGCTCCGCCCACGGGGGGGCCGAGCCGTTGCGGAGCAGGCTCTGCCAGTAGGCGGGGACCAGGTCGGCGAGGTGACGCGCGCTGTACACCACCTCCACGGCTCGCGGCGCGAACGCGTCGACGAGGGCACCGACATCAGCCGGCGACGCTCGCGCCAGGCCCTCGACCGACAAGATCGCGGTGTGCGCGTCGCTGTCGTGCACCTCGCGAGCCAGCCGGTCCCACCCATCGGTGCTCGGGTCGGCCCCCTGATCGGCCCCCTGGTCGGCCCCCTGATCGGCCAGCTGATCGGCCCCCGTACGCGACAGCAACCGGTGCACCGCCCCGTGCTGGTGGCGCGCCCTAGGGAACAGCCATCCGCCGGCGGCCAGCCGGACCCTGTTCCGCCGCAGCACGCCCTGGATGAAGGTGGTGCCGGTCTTGGGCGGGCCGATGTGCACGCAGATCCGGCCGACCGAGCCCATCAGCGGCACGCCTGCTGCCGCCGGTCGATCTCAAGCAGGGTCGCACCGAGCACCTCATCCAGCAGCTGCACCACCTCGCCGGCACTAACGTCGTCCGGTGGGCGGGCGCCGGCCTCGGGCACCGGGACCAGGTCGCCCAGGTCGCCGACCACCCGGAACCCGCCCCGGCGCAGGTAGCCGACCGCGGCCTCGGCCCTCGGCGCCAGCCAGGCGTGCTCCGTCTCGGGGAGCACCAGCCGGAACGACTGCTCCCGCTGCTCCAGCACCTCCCGGGCGACGAAGTGGTTCACCAGGTCGACGTACGCCGACAGCGGGAGCCGCTCGGCAACCCGTGCCGACAGCCGCCGCAGCACCTCTGCCTCTACCCCACCAAGCGACGCGTTCGAGCGGGGGACGTCGAGGTCGTAGTGGTCCGGCTCGAGCCCGACCACATCGCAGAACCGTTCCCACAGCAGCTGCGGCGGCGATCCGGCAGGTGGTGTGGTGACCACGTGCACGCGGTCGCTCGGAACGTGGTCCAGCCACGCCGGCAGTGACTGTGCCGGGTCCTGCTGACGCCAGAACCGACCACCGTCGGTATGCCCGTCGCCGGGACAGCGCACTGAGGCGAGGTACTCGCGCCAGGTGGGCGCGGCGCGGTTGCGAATGCGGGTCTGCCAGGCGCCGGGGATCACCCTGGCCAGGTCTCGGCCGGTGTAGACGACGTCTACCCGCGACGGGGCAAAGGACTGCACGAGGGCCTCGACCGCGTGGCTCTCGGCTGTGCACAGCCGCTCGACCGACAGCAGCACGGTGTGTGCGCCGGAGGCGTCCACCTCGGCCAGCAGGCGGTCCCAGGCGTCGCGCGGTGATCGGCGCTTGGGCGCGGGGCGGGCCCGTACGCCGGGGGGACGCTGGACCAGCTTTGCCACCGACCGGCGCTGGGCCGGCCACTCGTCGCCAGGGACCGAGATGCCGGTCTCGGCCAGCGCCGAGCGATTGCGCCACAGGATGTTCTGCAGGTAGGTCGTGCCGGTCTTGTGCGGGCCGATGTGCACGTACACCTGCTGCACCGCACCCATGGGCGCGCACGTTAGCCGCTGGCCGACCGATCTCGCGACGACGCGGCGGGTTACCTCGCCAGCGCCCGCACGACCCGCGACGGGCTCGGGCGGCCAAGGTGCGCCTCGAGCCAGGTGCTGGTGGCAACCAGGGCCTCCGCGTCGACGCCGGTGCGCACGCCGAGCCCGTCGAGCATCCAGACCAGGTCCTCGGTGGCGAGGTTGCCTGTGGCGCTGTGCGCGTACGGGCAGCCACCGAGCCCGCCGACGCTGGCATCCAACGTCGTCACCCCGGACCGCATCGCGGCGACGGTGTTGGCCAAGGC
>JALYQN010000285.1 GCA_030855835.1 Actinomycetota bacterium
ACGCGAGGGCGAGCACGCCGACCGCACCGAGTCCAGCCCCGGTGCGGCATGCGACCCGGGCACCCGCACTGCGGCCACCGACCACGAACGGTGTCGCCGGAGCGACGTGCGCAAGGACAGCTTCAAACGCCGCATCGAGGCGGTCCGGGCGCGGGGCGAGCCTGCGTCCAGCTACTCGCCACGGCTGCTCGACGAGCACCACATCGACGCCGTACGCCGGCAGCCCGGCCGCGACCGCGACCAGGTCCGGGGCGTCGATACCGCCGCCGGCCCCATGCGAGAGCACCATCGTCACCCACGCGGCACTGGCGCCGGCCCCCCCGCTGGGTGAGTGCCGCACGACCCGAGCATCACCCTGGGCCGTCGGGACAACACAGCTTCTGCCGGTAGCGCTCAGCCCGCCCCCTCGGTGAGCATCGCCTGAGCGGTCTCCTGCTCGAGCGGCAACGGGTTCAACAGCTGAGGACCGTTGTTGTCCACCTTGTTCACCTCGGTGGTCACCGGATATGCCTCCAGCCGGCCTGGCGCTGCCGGCACCAGCAGGCCGAGCAGCTCGTCGGTCGTTCGCGGCGCGGGGTCCAGCCAGTCGCTCCACCGGTCCGGCTCGACGAGCAGCGGCATCCGGTCATGGATGCGACCGAGGTCGTCCGGCGCACTGGTGGTAATCACCGTGCACGTCCAGCGGAGCGCCTCCGGGTCATCGTCCTGACGCGCCTTGTCGCGCCACACCTCGTACAGCCCGGCCATGGCCAGCTGGCTGCCGTCGCGCGGGTGGATGAAGTACGGCTGCTTGACCGGCCTGCCCCTGGCAGTCTTCTGCTCGGTTGCGTACCACTCGTAGTAACCGTCGGCCGGGAGCAGGCAGCGGCGCCGGGCGAACGCTTTGCGGAAGGCCGGCTTGTCGGCGACGGTCTCCATCCGGGCGTTGATCAGCTTGTTGCCGATGGCGGCTTCCTTTGCCCAGGACGGGACCAAGCCCCAGCGCAGCGCCACCAGCTGGCGGACCGGCGGGTCGTCGCGCCGCCCGCGTGGGGACCGGGTCAGCACCGCCGGGACCGGTTTGGTCGGTGCGACGTTGTAGTCGGGCTCCAGCGTCTCGCGGACGTCGACATGCCTTATCTCGAACTCCTCGGCCAGCTGGTCGATGTGCCGACTGGCCGCGTAGCGCCCACACACGTAGGCAAACCTACGCGCCGCCGCGGGGACCAGCGATGAGACAGACGTGTCGTCGCAGCAGGGGAAATGTCTCATCGTGCGTTCCCCGCGCGTCGCCGCCTACCCGCGGATGGCCACCAGCGTGCCGGAACCGGTAAGAATGGGTGCATGAGTCTGGTACGCACACTTGCCCGTCCGATGCTGGCCTCCATGTTCGTCGCCGGAGGGGTCAACGAGATCCGCAATGCGGTGGCCATGGCGCCGACAGCCCACCCGGTCACCCATAAGGTGGCCCCCGTGATCGCCTCCAGGGTGGCACCGGCAATCCCACTGCCCTCCGACACCGCGGGCTGGGTCCGCGTCGACGGGGCGATCAAGGTGCTGGCCGGGCTGGCGCTGGCCACCGGCCGGTTCCCGCGACTGTCCGCCCTCACCCTCGCCGCCAGCCTGGCACCCACCACCGTGGCCGCGCACGCGTTCTGGAAGGAGACCGAGAACGACGCCAAGGCCGCCCAGCAGATCCAGTTCTTCAAGAACGTGTCGATGATGGGGGGCCTGATGATCGCCGCGGTCGACCTTGAGCCGTCGGCGCGTGAGCGGGTCGAGATCTCCGCCCGCCGGGTGAAGCGCAAGCTCGAGAGCGACTGACAACGCGGTGCCCGACCGGTGGTGGCCGGCCCCGGCCGGCGACCACCGGCTGGACGCGACGGTTTCGCTCCCGGGCAGCAAGTCGCTGACCAACCGGGCACTCGTACTGGCCGCACTCGCCTCCGGTCCGTCCACCATCGACAGGCCGCTGCTTGCCCGCGACACCGAGCTCATGGCCGCCGCCCTGCGCGCTCTCGGGACCTCGATCGACACCGGTCCCGACCTCTGGAC
>JALYQN010000286.1 GCA_030855835.1 Actinomycetota bacterium
CGACGGGCGCCTTGCCGCCCAGCTCGAGGTGCACCTTCTTGAGGTCGTCCGCCGCGGAGCGGGCCACCTCCATCCCGGCCCGGACGGAACCGGTGATGGACGCCATCTGCGGCGCCGGGTGCGAGACCAGCGCTCGACCGGTGTCCCGGTCACCGCACACGACGTTGAGCACGCCGGGTGGGAAGAACTCACCGGCGATCTCGGCCAGCAATGTGGTCGAGGCGGGCGTGGTGTCGCTGGGCTTGAGCACGATCGTGTTGCCCGCGGCGAGTGCCGGGGCGATCTTCCAGATGGCCATCATGATGGGGTAGTTCCACGGAGTGACCTGGGCACAGACCCCGATCGGCTCACGGCGCACGAACGAGGTGTGCCCGGCCATGTACTCACCGGCCGACCTGCCCTCCAGCACCCGGGCCGCGCCGGCGAAGAATCGGACCTGGTCGACCATCGGAGGGATCTCCTCCTCCATGGTCAGCTGAAGCGGCTTGCCGGTGTCCCGGCTCTCCACGGCCACCACCTGCTCTGCCCGCGACTCCAGCGCGTCGGCGAGCCGTAACAGTGCCCGCTGCCGCTCGCTCGGGATGGCATCCCGCCACGTCTCGAACGCCGTCGAGGCCGCGCGCACGGCACGGTCGACGTCCTCGGCCCCGGACAGCGGTGCGGTGGCGTAGACCTCGCCGGTCACCGGGTCGATCACGTCGTAGGTCGAGCCGTCGACGGCGTCGGTGGGCTTGCCGTCCACGAAGTTGCGGAAAGTGCTCTTGTCGGCCACAGATGTTGCTCCTTGTACCGGATTCGATGGTCTTGTTGAGTGGGTACGACGCATCCTCGCGGTCCCGTGCGCGTTTGGCAACGGGATCCGTGGTCGGCCAGGGCTACAACCGACCGCCGGCGGTGTCACCGGACAGTCGTTGGGACAGCCAGATGGGCACGATGGACACCGCGATGAGTACGGTGCCCACAACGTTGACGACCGGCGCGCTGTTCGGCCGGAACAGGTTGCTGAAGATCCAGACCGGCTGGGTCTCGATCTCGGCGCCGGCCGTGAACGTGGTCACGATGATCTCGTCGAAGCTCAAGGCGAACGCGAGCAGGGCGCCGGCTAGCAACGCCGATGCCAGTGACGGCAGCGTGACCATCCGGAAGGTCGCCAACCGGGTGGCGCCGAGGTCCATGGACGCCTCCTCGACGTTGCCGCCGAGCCTGCGCAGCCGGGCCGCCACGTTGTTGAACACCACCACCACGCAGAACGTCGCGTGCGCGACCACCAGGCTCACGAACCCGAGGTCGAGGCCGAGGACGGTGCGAAAGGCGTTGTTCAGCGCGATGCCGGTCACGATGCCCGGCAACGCGATCGGCAACACGACCAGCAGCGAGATCGTCTGCCGGCCGAAGAAGCGGTGCCGGGACAGGGCGAAGGCAGCCATGGTGCCCAGCACCAGGGCAACGACGGTTGCCGCGAGGCCGACCCGGGCACTGGTCACCACCGCGTCCAGAGCGCCGTCGTTGCGTGCGGCCGCGCTCCACCACCGCAGGGTGAGACCCGCCGGCGGCCACGAGAACGTGCTGTCGGAGTTGAACGACGTGATCACGACGACGAGCAGCGGTACGTAGATGAACGCCAGCGCGACCGCCACCCCGGCTCGGAGCAGCCAGCGCACTGTCGACGAGCTCCTCATCGTCGCCTCGCTTGTCGCCGCCGGCTCACAGGTTGTCCAGAGCGCCGGTACGTCGGACGGCCGCGAGGTAGCACACCATCACCGCAACCGTGACTGTGGCCATCGCCGCCGCGAACGGCAGGTTGTTCGCAGCACCGATGTTGTCGTAGACGACGTTGCCCAGCAGCTGGCTGGTGCCACCGACGATCTCCACTGTGATGTAGTCGCCGAGCGACAACGAGAAGGTGAAGATCGACCCGGCCGCCAGCGCCGGCAGCACCGAGGGCAACACCACCGACCGGAACGTCCGGCCCGGCCGGGCACCCAGGTCCTCGGATGCGTCCAGCAACGAGTCCGGCAGCCGCTGCAGACCCGCGAACAGGGGCAGGATCATGAACGGCAACCATAGGTACGCCAGGGTCAGCGTGGCCGCGACCAGCCCGAAGCCAGGTGTGACGCCGAGCACCGATTCGATGACACCGGAGTCGCTGACCATGATCCGCCAGGCGTACGCCTTGACGAGGTAGCTCGCCCACAAGGGCATGAGCACCGCGACGACAAGCAGCTTCTGCGTACGCGGGGTCGCCACCTTGGCCATGTAGAACGCGATCGGGAACGCCAGCAGGGCGTCGAGCACCGTCACCAGCACGGCCACCCAGAGCGTGCGCAGCACGACCGTGCGGTAGACGTCCTCCTGCCACAGCTGGGCGAAGTTGTCCAGCGTCCAGACCCGCACCACATCGCCGGTGAAGGTGTCGGTCGACCAGAACGCGGTCACCAGCAGCGCGGCGAGGGATCCGATGTAGGCGACCCCGAGCCACAGCAGCGGCGCCGACAGCAACCCGCCGAGGCGCAGCCACGGGCGCCGGTGCAGGGCGGCCGACGACCGGCGCAGCAGCGTGCGCCGGGGCAGACCGACCGCCCTGACAGCGGTGTGCGAGCCAGCCAACGGCCTAGCCCTTCACCTCGGTCCAGGCGGTCGTCCAGTCGCTGTAGTCGGTGCAGGTCACATCGGTCCGACCGTCCAGGCACTCGGCGACCGGCGTGTTCCAGTAGTAGATGCTCTCCGCGTACTTCTCGTCGGTGGCGTGGTAGGTGTCGCAGAAGTTCTCGTCGCTGGCGAGGTCGCAGGCCGCGAGGTTGGCGGGCGCCTCACCGAACCACTCGGTGGCCTCGGCGTTGATCTGCGGGCTGACGATCCAGTCCAGCCACATGTACGCACAGTTCGTGTGCTCGGACTCGGCGGCCACCATCCAGGTGTCGGACCAACCGGTGATCCCCTCCTCGGGCACGACGGTCTTGAC
>JALYQN010000287.1 GCA_030855835.1 Actinomycetota bacterium
CGCCACCGCTGCCCCGACCACCGCGGCAAGCAGCGACTCCAGCACGAACGGCAGCTGGATGTGCCACGACGACGCGCCGACGAGCCGCATGATGCCGATCTCGCGGCGGCGGGCGAAGGCGGCCAGCCGGATCGTGTTCGCCACCTGGAGCACCGCGGCCAGCATCAGCACGCCGGCAACACCCAGCGCCACCCAGCGCATCTGCCCCAGCACCTGGTAGAGCGGGTCGAGGAACTCGCGCAGGTCGACCACCTGCGCGACGCCGGACAGTCCCGTCAGCTCGTCAGCCAAGGCGTCGATCTGGGTGGGGTCCTCGAGAGTCACGTAGAACGAGGCCGGAAAGGAGGCCGGCGTCAGCGCCTCGAACAGCCGCCTGCCCGTGTTGCTCTGCCCGAACGTCTGCTCCGCCCGGTCGTACGCGTCCACCGACGACTGGAACTCGTAGCTCTCCACCTCGCTGCTCGCCTCTATCATCGTCGCGACCCGTTGTTGCTGCGCGTCGGTGACGGTGCCGTCGATGCAGGTGCCTTCCAGGGAGTTCGGCGAGCACAGCTCGACCTGGATCTGCAACCGGTCGCCCCAGTACGCCTCGGTGGTCCGGATCTGCATCTGCAGCAGCAGGCCCACCCCGACCAGCGACAGCGACACCACCAAGGTGACGACCAGCGACACCGTCATCGACAGGTTGCGCCGGATCCCGGTGGCGGCCTCGGACAGCAGGGTGGTGAACGGCATCGGGTGGGTGCGCCCCTCTCAGTCCTGGTACCCGTACGCACCGCGGTGCTGATCGCGGATCACCCGGCCGTCGTCGAGCTCGATCACCCGCTTGCGCATCTGGTCGACGACGCCGGAGTCATGGGTGGCCATGACGACCGTGGTACCGGTGCGGTTGATCCGGTCCAGCAGCTTCATGATGCCCACCGACGTGGTCGGGTCAAGGTTGCCGGTCGGCTCGTCGGCGATGAGGATCATCGGCCGGTTGACAAACGCCCGAGCGACCGCGACCCGCTGCTGCTCCCCGCTGGACAGCTCGTCAGGCATCCGGTCGCCTTTGTCCCCGAGACCGACCAGGTCCAACGTCTCCGGCACGACCCGGGCGATGAGCGAGCGAGGCTTGCCGATGACCTGCAGAGCAAAGGCGACGTTCTCGCTGACGGTCTTGTTCGGCAGCAGCCGGAAGTCCTGGAAGACCGTGCCGATCTGGCGACGCAGCCCCGGCACCTTCCAGCTCGCGAGCCGGTTGACCTCCCTTCCGGCCACGAACACCTTGCCCGCACTCGGCCTGGCCTCTCGCAGCACCAGACGCAGAAACGTCGACTTGCCGGAGCCGGACTGGCCGACGAGGAAGACGAACTCGCCCTTCTCGACCTCGACGTCCACGGCGTGCAGAGCCGGCCGTCGCTGCCGGTCGTACTCCTTGGTGACGTTCTCGAACCGGATCACAGGGCCTCGTCGGCCGGAGCTCGGGGAAGGAGGAGGGTGCCTCGGGGCGCTGGCGGCTCGCGCGGGCGGTCCGGCCCAGTACCGGAGTCTACGTCCGCGGCCTGGCGTGGTAGCAGCGGCTCGCCGGCGCGGCGACGTGCCGGACCTGCGGCTCACTCCTCCAGGCACACCACGCGCACCCGCTGAACGGAGTTGTTGGCAAAGCCGCCCAGGTTCCAGTCGGCCTCGACCGGCTGCTCGCGCCCGCTCGCGTCGGCGGCTCGGGCGCCCAGCAGGTGCTCTCCTGGCTCCGCGTGCCACCTGGCCTGCCATCCGCGCCACGCGTACGGGGAGGAACCGCGCCCGCCGCTCCCGGGTCCGGCGTCCAGCTCTGCGCTGACCCACCCGGCTCCGCCGTCGGTGCTGAGCTCGACCCGGGTCACCGGCGCCCACCCCGACCAGGCCCGACCGCGCACGATCACCTCGCCGGGCCGCACTACCCGAGTCCGCGAGTAGAAGTCGGGGAAGCCTGGCGGGATCAGCAGCGCCCGCGGCTCGATACGCGTCAACGCGTCGCCGGGATCGTCGCTGTCCTGCTTGCGCCGGTACGCACGGTGCTGGAAGCCGTCGAAGGCATCACCCCGCACCTCGATGCCCACCAGCCACTTGACCTGGGCCATGCCGTACCAGCCAGGCACGACCAGCCGCACCGGGAAACCGTGCTGCGGCGGCAGCGGGGCGCCGTTCATCGCGTACGCAACCAGCACGTCCTCGGCCCGGGCCTCGGCCACCGGCAACCCACGCTGATAGTCCTGCTCGACGCCGCGTTCCACCCCGTGGTCGGCGCCGGTGAACACCACGTCGACCGCACCGGAGCGGATGCCGGCGCGGTCGAGCAGGACGGCCAGCGGAACCCCTGTCCACTCGGAGGTCCCGACCGCCTCAACCAGCCACGGCTGGCTCTGCGCCCGCGGGTCGTAGCGGGCCCGCCCGTTGCCGGCACACTCGAAGGTCACCGCGAGCGTCCGGCTCGGCCAGCTCACCAGCTCGTCGAGCCCGAGGTTGAGCGGATTGTCGACAAGCCCGGTCACCTTCAGCAGCCACTCGGCCGGGTCGAGCACCGGGATGTCGTAGTGCGTGAGCAGGTAGTGCAGCCCGGTCGGGGTCACTTCGTAGGTGAGCGCCTCCAACGGCAGGCCGTGGTTGCGTGCCGCCAACTGCAGCTCCTCGACCGAGATGGCCGCACCGGGCTCGTTCACCCGTGACGGCGTGCTGACACCGTCCGGGATGGTGCTCGGCGCCGCGTCCGGGGGCGTGTGCGCGCGCTGTGTCACGGCGACTCCTCGGTTGGTCCGACCCGATCGCTGCGGTCACGGTAGTCTGAGACGGGTCCCGATGAGAGGCTCGCCGTGTGCGGCATCGCCGTCCTGTACGACACCCGTGACCACCCCCCCGCAGACGCCGACAAGCAGCTCGCCGAGCTCGGCGGCCCGATGCTGGCTCGGCTGGAGCACCGCGGCCCGGACGGCACCGACAGCCGCATCGTCGGTCGGTCATGGCTGGGCCACGCCCGACTGGCGATCGTAGACCTCGAGCGCGGGGACCAGCCGATGCCGGACCAGGCCCGGCAGCGGTTCGTGGTGTGCAACGGCGAGATCTACAACCACGAAATTCTGCGCGGCGAGCTGGACGGTCCGTTCCTGACCGCCTCCGACAGCGAGGCAGCGCTGCACGCCTCGTGCGAGGGTGCCGTCGGGGTCGCCAAGCTGCGCGGCATGTTCGCCTTCTGTGTCGCCGACGAGGCCGGCGGCATGCTCGCCGCCCGCGACCGGCTCGGCGTCAAGCCGCTGTACTGGGCCACCCGCGACGGCGTGGTCGCCTTCGCCTCCGAGCTGCAGGCCTTCGAGCCCGACTGGCGTCCCGAGGTGCGGGAGTTCCCGCCCGGTCACCTCTGGACCTCGCAGGGCGGGCTGGTGCGGTACGGCGAGATCGCCGAGGAGACCCGCGAGTACGCCACCCACGAGCAGGCGCGCGGCGAGATCCGGGACGCCCTGGTCACCGGGGTACGGCGCCGGATGATGGCCGACGTACCGGTCGGCGTGTTCTTGTCCGGGGGTCTTGACTCCAGTCTGGTGGCCGCCATCTTGGCCCGGGAGACCAAGGACGGACTGCCGGTGCACTCGTTCGCCGCGGGCACCTCGGACAGCTCCGACCTGGCGGCCGCCCGGATAGTGGCCGAGCACCTCGGACTGACCCACCACGAGCGGGTCTATACCGCCGACGAGGTGGTCGAGGTGCTGCCCACCGTGGTCGCCTCGATCGAGTCGTTCGAGCCATCTCTGGTGCGTAGCGCGGTGCCGAACTATCTACTGGCAGAGCTGGCCGCCCGGCACGTGAAGGTGGTGCTCACCGGCGAAGGAGCCGACGAGCTGTTCGCCGGTTACGACCACCTCCGCGACATCGCCGACGCCGACGAGCTGCGGACCGAGCTGATCCGCAGCGTGGAGGGCCTGCACAACCTGAACCTGCAGCGCTGCGACCGGGTGACGATGGCACACGGCCTGGAGGCGCGGGTGCCGTTCCTCGACCTCGACTTGATAGCCGTCGCGCAGCGGGTGCCCATCGCATGGAAGCTTCCCGGTGAGCGCGGCCAGGAGAAGGCGATCTTGCGTGAGGCGTTCGCCGGCTGGATCCCCGACGAGATCCTGTGGCGGCGCAAGGAGCAGTTCGGCGACGGCAGCGGCACCGCGGCGGTGATGGCCGAACGGGCCCGGGACCTCGCCCCAGACGACGACTGGCGCAACGCGAGCGTGCCCGGGCTCCCCCCGGCGCGCAGCCGTGAGGAGCTCGGCTACCAGCGGGTGTTCGCCAACCATCTCGACGGCATCGTCTCCTCGCGGGTTCTGGGGCGGTTCGCGACCGCTTGAGTGCGCTCCGGGTGCCGCAGCGGCGGTCACGCGCTCCGGGTGACGCAGTGACGGTCAGGGCTGCTCGGCCGCCATCGCCGGCCTGGAACCGCAGGTGGCTGTGCTGCTGGACGTGCTCGTCATGCTCGGTGCCGAAGTGGTCGACGTGCCGCTGCCCACTCTCCGGCGCGCTGGACGCCTCACGGATGACCCTGCGCGGTTGGTGGTGACGCTCAGAGCTTGATCCCGACGTACTTCGTCTCGAGATACTCCTCGATCCCCTCGGCACCACCCTCGCGACCGAAACCGCTGGCTTTTACCCCGCCGAACGGGGCCGCCGGGTTTGACACGATGCCCTGGTTGAGCGCGACCATCCCGGTCTCGATCCGCTCGGCGACGGTGAGCGCCCGCGACAGATCCTGGGTGTAGACGTAGGCCACGAGGCCGAACTCGGTGTCGTTTGCCAGTGCGACACCTTCGTCGTCATCGGTGAAGGTGAACACCGGTGCGACCGGGCCGAAGATCTCCTCGCGGAACATCCGCGCGTCTCGCGGCACCGCCGTCAGCACGGTCGGCTCGTAGAAGTGGCCCGCCCCCGAAGGTGCTGAGCCGCCCACCATGACCTCACTGCCGGACTTGACCGCGTCTTCGACGAGCTCCGCGACCTTGTCCCGCTGTTTGGCCTCGACCAGCGGACCGACGTCCACGCCGTCCTCGGTGCCGCGGCCCCCCACCAGCGCGCCCATCCGCTCGGCCAGGCCGGCCGAGAACTCCTCCGCGATGGACTCGTGCACCAGCATGCGGTTCGCGGCGGTGCACGCCTCGCCGACGTTGCGCATCTTCGCCAGCATCGCCCCCTCGACGGCTGCATCCACATCTGCGTCGCCGAAGACCAGGAACGGCGCGTTGCCGCCCAGCTCCATGGAGACCCGCAGCAGGCCCTGCGCGGACTGTTCCACGAGGCGGCGGCCCACCTCCGTCGACCCGGTGAAGGTCAGCTTGCGCAGCCGCGGGTCCCGGATCAGCGGCTCCATCACCTCGGCGGTGTCGGTGGTGCCGACAAGGTTGAGCACCCCGGGGGGCAGTCCGCACTCGGCGAGGATGTCGGCGAGCGCCATCATCGTCAGCGGAGTCAGTGCCGCCGGCTTGACCACCATGGTGCACCCGGCCGCGATCGCCGGGCCGATCTTGCGGGTTCCCATGGCCAGCGGGAAGTTCCAGGGCGTGATCATCAGGCACGGACCCACCGGCTGCTTCATCGTCAACAACCGGGTGGCGCCGTTCGGCGCGGTCGACCAGCGGCCCGACACCCGTACCGCCTCTTCGGAGAACCACCGGAAGAACTCGGCACCGTAGGCGATCTCGGCCTGCGACTCCTTGAGCGGCTTGCCCATCTCGAGCGTCATCAGCAGCGCCAGGTCGTCTGCGCGCTCGGTGATCAGCTCGAACGCGGAGCGCAGGATCTCGCCACGATCCCGCGGAGGTGTCCGGCGCCAGTCTGGCTGGGCGGCTACCGCGGCATCAAGGGCGGCCACCGCGTCGGCCCCGTTCGCATCCGCGACCTCGACCAGCTGCTGCCCGGTCGACGGGTCTTCGACGGCGTGCGTCCGTCCACCCGTGGCCTCGCGCCACTGTCCGCCGATGAACAAGCCGGTCGAGACGGCCCCGACGACGGACCTCTCACGCTCGGTGGTGGTCATTGGTGGCTCCTCCGGAGTCGGCTCGCTCGGGGTGCGGGCGTTGCGCACCAGCCTGCCGTACGCCAGGCGACCCGCATCCGGGAAGGCTGTGTCGTCAGGTTGAGGGCGCGAGCCGAGCCAGCAAGGCTCGTGGGAGCAG
>JALYQN010000294.1 GCA_030855835.1 Actinomycetota bacterium
GGTCGAACGCGGCCAGGTCGGGGTCGCAGTTGAGGGCGAACCCGTGCATCGTCACCCCACGCGCGACCCGCACCCCGACCGCCGCGACCTTCCGCTCGGGGCACCCGGCCGCCGGTGGCAACCACACCCCGGACCGGCCCGCCACCCGTCCGCAGTCCAGCCCGAGCCCGGTGCACACTGTGATCAGTGCTTCCTCCAGGCGCCGCACGTAGTCGACCACGTCGACCGGGTCGGCGAGGCGCACCAGCGGGTAGCCCACGAGCTGGCCCGGACCATGCCAGGTGATCTTGCCGCCACGGTCCACGTCGACGACCGGCGTCCCGTCGAGGGGTCGCTCGTGCGGCTGCGTGCGCTTGCCGGCGGTGTAGACCGGCGGGTGCTCGAGCAGCAGCACGGTGTCCACCCCGCTGGTGTCGACCCGCCGGTTGTGCAGGGTGCGCTGCAGCTCCCAGGCGACCTCGTACGGCACCTGGCCGATCCGCTGCACCTGCACGGGGACGAGCGTACGGGTGTCTGCCAGGGCTGTGGACAACCGCCGCCGGGACCCGGCGTGATGCGACAGGGTGTGCTGATGGGCCGGTCTCGACGCCACGCCGCAGATCGCGGTGGCCGCTCCGTGCTGCTCGTGCTGGCGGGCGTGGCGCTCTGCGGCGTGGTGGCCATCGCGGGGTCGGGGTGGCCGGAGCACCCTAGTGGTGTGAGTGGTCCGCGTGGTCCGAGTGGCGTAGGTGAGCCGAGTGGCACCAGTGGCGCCAGTGTCCGAGAGCCGGACGGCTCGCCGTGGGGGACGGTGCTGACCGGGTTGCTTGCCAGGCGAGCGGAGGCGTTCGCGGCGGGGGACCACGGCTTGCTCGCCGGCGTGTACCTGCCCGGCGCAGAGGTCCTGCGCCGAGACCAGCAGGTGCTGCGGGCCTGGCAGCGGCGCGGGCTCGTGGTCGAGGGGGCGAGCGTGCGGTTGCGGACGGTGGCGGTCGTCGACCGCACGCCGCACTCGGTGCTGTTGCGCACGGTCGACCGGCTCGGCCCAGCGGTCGCCGTCGGCCCGCGTGGTGAAACCCAGCCCCTGCCGAGGGACCGGCTCAGTGCGCACCGCATCGCCTTGACGCATACCCCCGACGGCTGGCGGATCGCCACCATCCGTGCCCGCTCCGGCTGACCGGGCTAGCCTGCGAAGGCGCCAGGGGTCAGCGGGCGAAGGCGGCGTGGACAACGGTACGGACGTCGGGGTGCCGGAACTCGAAGCCGGCCTCGGTGAGCGCGCGAGGGGAGGCGCCGAGCGAGCCGAGCAGCTGCTGAGAGACCTCGCCCGCCACCAGCCGCAGCGGCGCCGCCGGCACCGGAACCACGGTGGGGCGGCGCAGTTCCTGGCCCAGCACCCGGGTGAACTCGGCGTTGGTCACCGGTTTCGGCGTGACCAGGTTGAACGGTCCGGAGGTCTCGGGGTGCGTGAGCAGGAACACCACCGCGTCGACCCAGTCGTCCCTACTGATGACCGGGAACCACTGCCGCCCCGACCCGACCCGCCCGCCCAGGCCGAGCAGGAACGGGATCTTGACCAAGCCCAGCACCCCGCCACCGGCGTGCAGCACCGGCGCGGTGCGCAGCAGCACCACGCGCGCCCCGGCGTCCGCGGCCGGGGCGGTGGCGGCCTCCCACTGGCGGACCACGTCGGCAAGGAACGTGCTGCCGTACGGTGCCTGCTCGTCGCGGACCGCGTCACCGGTGTCACCGTACGCGTCGATCCCCGAGCCGTTGAGCAGCGCGGTCGTGCCGCCGGTACGGGCGATCGCCCCGGCCAGCAGCGAGGTGGTGGACAGCCGGCTGTCCAGCAGCGTGCGCTTGTACGCCTCTGTCCACGGCCAGTGCGCGATCGGCGCGCCGGCCAGGTTGACCACGGCGTCGGCACTGCCGATCAGGTCGTCGTCTACCCGGCCGGCGTAGGGGTCCCACAACGACTCCGTCGCCGTGGACGCCTCGCCGCGTACGAGCCGGAGCACGTGGTGCCCGTCCCGGGCCAGGCGGTCCCGTAGCGCGGTACCGAGAAAGCCGGACGAACCGGCGACGACGACTCGCATCGTCACAGGCCGAGCTCGGCCGCGAACTTCGCCTCCTCCAGCCGGCGCTTGACGGTGCTGAGGAAGCGGGCAGCGTCGGCCCCGTCGACCAGGCGGTGGTCGTAGGTCAGCGCGAGGTAGACCATCTGCCTGATCGCGATGGTCTCGCCCAGGTTGGGGTCGTCGATGACGACCGGCCGCTTGACGACGGTGCCGGTGCCGAGGATCCCCACCTGCGGCTGGTTGATGATCGGGGTGTCGAAAAGGGCACCCCGGCTGCCGGTGTTGGTCAGCGTGAAGGTGCCGCCGGACAGCTCGTCGGGTCCGATCTTGTTGTCGCGGGTGCGGGTGGCGATGTCGGCGATCTTGCGCGCCAGCCCGGCAATCGACAGGTCGCCGGCGTCCTTTATCACCGGCACGAGCAGGCCGCGCTCGGTATCGACGGCGACGCCGAGGTGCTCGCCGACGTGGTAGTTGACCTCGCCCTTGTCGACGTCGATGGACGCGTTGAGCTGCGGGTACGTCTTCAGGGCGTCGATCGCGGCCCGGGCGAAGAATGGCAGGAAGCTGAGCTTGACGCCCTCCCGCGCTGTGAACTGGTCTTTCGCCTGCGCCCGCAGCCTGGAGATGGAGGTGATGTCCACCTCGACCACCGTCGTCAGCTGCGCCGAGGTCTGCAGCGACTCGACCATGCGCGCGGCTATCACCTTGCGCAGGCGGGTCAGCTTGGCGGTCGTGCCCCGCAACGGGCTGACCTCTGCCGGCGCCCCCGGCTGGTCGCCCCCGGCGGGTTTGTCCTGCGCGGCTGGCTGCCCGGCGGGCTCCGCCGACTGGGACTGCTTGGCTTGTTCAGCCGCGGCCAGGACGTCCTGCTTGCGGATCCGCCCACCGACGCCGGTGCCGCTGATGCCGGACAGATCGACGTCGTGCTGGGCGGCAAGCTTGCGGACCAACGGGGTCACGTACGCCCCTGCGTCGTCGCCACCGCCGCCCGACCCGCTGGCGTGGCTGGGCGCCTCCTTCGGCTGCTGCTCGGCGGTGCCCTCCCGCGGGGTCTCGGCGGCCTGATCCTGCGCGGGTTCCGGCTGTGGCTTCGGCTTCTTGCCCTCGTCCTGGTCATCGTCGGACGAATCTCCCGACTCCTCGGTCGCCGGGGCAGCCTGTTCGTCGGAAGATGGCTCGGTGGCCGGCGCGTCGTCCGCGTCGCCGACCGTGGCCAGCTCGGCCCCCACCTCGACGGTCTCGTCCTCGTCCACCTTGATGGCGAGCAGCGTCCCGGCCACGGGGGAGGGGATCTCGGTGTCGACCTTGTCGGTGGACACCTCCAGCAGCGGCTCGTCGACCTCGACGGAGTCGCCGACCTCCTTGAGCCACCGGGTCACCGTGCCCTCGGTGACGCTCTCGCCCAGCTCCGGCAGCTTCACCGCCGTACCGCCGCCCCCGCCGCCTCCGCCCCCTCCGCTGCCGGACGAATCTTCCGACTTCTCGGTCGCCTGGGCAGCCTGTTCGTCGGAAGATTCGTCGTCCCCGCTGGAGTCGGAGTCAGAGTCGTCGCCCGGCTCGCCCTCGTCTTTCGGCTCGGCCTCGTCCTCGCCGTCGTGCTCCGGCTCGGCCCGGGTCTGCTGCTCGCCGGTGGACCCCTCCTGGCTCCCTGCCTCGGAGGCACCGTCGCCCTCCTCACCGCCCGACCCCCCGGCCAGCCCGGGCTCTGCCGCGTCCTCGGACTCTGCCGCGTCCTCGGACTCCGCCGACTCCGCCGACTCCGCCGGCTCCGCCGGCTCCGCCGACTCCTCGGACTCCGCCGACTCGTCGGAGTCGCTCTGCGCCGCTGGCTCCGGCTCGGAGCCGGACTCGGCACCGTCCCCGGCCGAGTCATCTGACCCCCCGCCGCCCTCGGACTCCGAGGAGTCGCCGACGGTGGCCAGCTCGGCGCCCACCTCGACCGTCTCGTCCTCGCTCACCTTGATCTCGAGCAGGGTGCCGGCTACCGGCGAGGGGATCTCGGTGTCCACCTTGTCGGTGGACACCTCGAGCAGTGGCTCGTCGACCTCGACGGAGTCCCCCGGCTGCTTGAGCCAACGGGTGACGGTGCCTTCGGTGACGCTCTCACCGAGCGCCGGAAGCTTTACCGGGGTCGACATGGTGTGCCCTTGTCTGTCGGAGTCAGCGGTGGTGTGCGAATGATCTCTAGGCGTGTGAATGCAACGGCTTGCCGGCCAGGGCGAGCGACGCCTCCCCGAGCGCCTCGTTCTGCGTCGGGTGCGGGTGCAGCAGGGCGGCGACATCCTCGGGGTACGCCTCCCAGTTGACCGTCAGCGACGCCTCTCCCGCCTGCTCGCCCATCCGGTCGCCGATCATGTGCACCCCGACGATCGGCCCGTCCTTCTCGCGCACCAGCTTGACCAGTCCAGCCGTCTTGAGGATCTGGCTCCTCCCGTTTCCGCCGAGGTTGTACTCGTAGGTCTCCACGTCGTCGTACTGCTCCTTGGCCTGCTGCTCGGTCAGTCCGACCGACGCGATCTCGGGGTTGCAGTAGGTGATGCGGGGGATGCTGGAGTCGACGATCGGCATCGGCTTCAGGCCGGCGATCTCCTCGGCGACGAAGATGCCGTGCGCGAAGCCGCGGTGCGCCAGCTGCAGTCCAGGGACGAGGTCACCGATGGCGAAGACACCCTCCACGTCGGTGCGCAGCCGCTCGTCGGTCGGCACCCACCCACGGTCGACGGTGATCCCAGCGTCCTCGAAGCCGAGTCCCTCCGACACCGGGCCGCGGCCGACCGCAACCAGGCAGATGTCGGCCTCGAGCGTGTCGCCACCCTCGAGGGTGACCGTCACCCCCGCGTCGCCCTGCTCCACCGACTCGAACTTGGCGCCGGTCTTCACGGTGATCTTGCGCTTCTTGAACGCCCTTTCGAGGTTCTTGGACAACACCTCGTCCTCGGCCGGGACGAGCCGGGGGAGCGCCTCGACCACGGTGACCTCGACACCGAAGGACCGCCATACCGACGCGAACTCGACACCGATCACCGAGCCACCGATGATCACCGCGCTAGCTGGTACGTCGCTCATCCCGATGGCCTGTTCGCTGGTCATCACCCGGCCGCCGATCTCCAGCCCGGGCAGGGTGCGCGCGTACGAGCCGGTTGCCAGCACCATGTTGCGGCCGGTCAGGCGGCGCCCGTCGACCTCCACGGTGTCCTTGGCGACGAGCCGGCCCTCCCCCTCGACGATCTCGATCTTGGCGGCGCCGAACAGCCCCTGCAGGCCCTTGTACAGCCGGCCGACGACGCCGTCCTTGTAGCTGTTGACCGCTGACATGTCGATGCCGTCCAACGAGGCCTTCACGCCGACAGCGCCGCCGTCGCGGACATGGTCGGCCACCTCCGCGGAGTGCAGCAGCGCCTTGGTGGGGATGCACCCGCGGTGCAGGCAGGTTCCGCCGAGCTTGTCCTTCTCGACGAGCACCACACTCTGGCCCAGCTGGGTCGCCCGCAGGGCGCAGGCGTAGCCGCCGCTGCCGCCCCCGAGGATCACCACGTCGTAGCTGTCGTCGCTCACCGTCGCCCCTTCCACGGACGTGCTGTGGCGGTCACCGGTTCCGACCGCGTCTGCATCCTGTCACTGGACTCCGTGCAGGACGAACGCAAGGGCCGACCCGGGCTGCGCTGCGGTGATTCCGGTTGCTGGCAGCGCCCGGGTGTCACACTTGCACCGTGCGGGACTGACCGGCCGAACCCGGGCGACCCTGCCGAGCCCGAGACGAAGGAGAGCCCCTGATGCGCTTCCGGCGGCGACGGCGTCGCGGTGGTGGCGACGGACCCTCGACGATGGACCGGGAGGCGGCGTCGGTCGACCGGGCGCACCTCGAGGAGTTCGTGAGGAGCCGCACCGGGGTCGAGGGCTTTCTCGAGCCGCGCACGGTCGTGACCGAGACCACCCTGCTGCTGGTGGCCATCGACGGCGAGTGGACCCGGCGCCGGGTCCCGTCAGCGCAGTGGGCGCACGGCTGGGCCAACAAGCTCGGCGTCCCGACGTACGACGCCGCCGTGGTCGGCTACCCGCAGCGGATGCGGGACTGGAACCGCCGCCTGAAGCAGGCGGGTGAGCAGGCGGGCGCCTGACCGCCGCCCCCCCCCTGTCGATAATCCGTCACTTCTCAACCGATAATCCGTCACTTC
>JALYQN010000330.1 GCA_030855835.1 Actinomycetota bacterium
GTCTCGTACGCGGCCGTGGCCGCGGCGACCATCCCCTCCGAGTACGGGTGGTAGGCCAGGGCCCGGGTCGGGACCGAGCCCTGCCCGTTGACCCACGCCGCGTCCCCGGCGCAGGCGTCGTGGCCCCGGGACCCGCGGTAGGTGTCGACGTAGGCGGCACCTGAGCGTCCCGCCGCCCTGGCGAGGGTGGCGTTCAGGGCACGCTCGACCCGGTCGGCCCAGCGGTAGTCGCCGGTCGCGAACGGCAGCTCCGGACAGGTGCGACCGCTCGACCGCCCACGCGCAGGCACCAAGCGTGGATACCCGACAACGGCCACGGCCGCGTCCGGGGCACGACGCCCGACCTCGGCCAGCAGGTCGAGCAGGCGCTGCTCGAGCCGGCCCATCCGGCTCAGCAGACGGTCGGTGCCGTCGGCCAGGGTGAAGGCCTCGCGGCACGGAGCCCCGGTGGGGTCGGCTGCCGCCAGTGCGGGACAGCGGGACACCACGGTGCCGAAGATGCCGAAGTCGTTGCCGCCGATCCCGATGGTGACCAGGTCGGTGGACGACGTGACGGCGTCCAGCTGCTGGCCGGCGAGATCTGCGGTTTCGGCCCCTGAGCAGCTCACGTCGACGACCGTTCCGGCTTGCAACCAGCTGGCCAGCACTGCCGGATAGTTCGCGCTCGAGCGTAGGCAGGCAGTCGGGCTCCGGTCGACGTAGGGGATCAGCGGACCGGCTGTGAATGAGTCCCCGAGCGCCACGTACCGCTCAACCGGAGCATCGAGCCGCAGGGGTGACGCGGCAGGGGGTCGCGATACGTCCCGGACGTCACGGGCCGGCAGCCACAACAGCGCCGCGGCGCTGACCAAGGTCCCAGCGAGGACGGCGGCGAGCATGACTGCGAACCGGCGGGGCACTGCTCGAGGCTAGGGGCACTAGCCTGCCGTCGTGGTCGACCTGGTGGCTCGTGGCGGCCCGGTCTGGACAGGTCGGTCCGACCGGCCCGACGTCCGCGCCGTCGCGCTGGACGCCGGGCGTGTGGTGGCTGTCGACACCGAGGCCGAGGCCCTCATCGACTCGTCCACTCGCGTCGTCGACCTCGAGGGTCGTCTCGCGGTGCCCGGCTTCATCGACGCTCACGTGCACCCGGTGCAGGCCGGCCTCGACCGGTTGCGGTGCGATCTGTCGCAGGTGACTGACGAGCAGGACGCTTATGTCCACGCCGTTGCCGCCTACGCGCGGAGCCGGCCCGGCGCCGACTGGGTGCTCGGCGGCGGCTGGTCGATGTCGGGCTTCCCGGGCGGTCTGCCCACCGCCGCGGCGTTGGACCGGGGGGTGGCCGACCGGCCCGTCTACCTGCCCAACAGGGACCGGCACGGTGCCTGGGTCAACAGCCGGGCCCTGAAGCTGGCAGGGATCGACGCCGCCACCGTCGACCCCGCCGACGGGCGCATCGAGCGGGACGCGTCGGGGGCCCCGACGGGAATGTTGCACGAGGCAGCGATGGACATGGTCGGTCGGATGGTGCCACCGCCGACCGAGGACGAGCAGCTGCGGGCCCTGCTGTTGGCGCAGACCGAGCTGCACGCGTACGGAGTGGTGGCCTGGCAGGACGCGATCGTGGGGGACTACGCCGGCTCGGGAGACGTCTTCGGGGTCTATGTCCGGGCCGCCCGCGAACAGCGGCTGACCGCACGGGTGACCGGCGCGCTGTGGTGGGAGCGCGAGCGCGGCGTGGAGCAGCTCGACGGACTGGCCGAACGGCGCCGTGCCGGTGCGATGGGACGCTTCCGGCCGTTGGCGGTCAAGATCATGGTCGATGGCGTCGTCGAGTCGTTCACCGCGACCCTGCGCGAGCCCTACCTTGACGGTCACGGCGGCCGCACCCGCAACAGCGGTAACGGCTTCGTCGACGCCGGCGCGCTGCGTGCGGCCGTGGTCGCCCTCGACGCGGCCGGCTTCCAGGTGCATGTGCACGCGATCGGTGACCGGGCGGTCCGTGACTCCCTGGACGCGTTCGAGGCGGCGCGGGGCGCGAACGGCGCATCGGGCGGGCGGCACCACCTGGCCCACCTGCAGCTGGTGCATCCCGACGACCTCGGGCGCTTCGCTGCGCTCGACGTCACGGCGAACATGCAGGCGCTGTGGGCCTGCCACGAGCCGCAGATGGACCAGCTCACCCTGCCGTTCCTCGGTGCTGAGCGCGCTGGCTGGCAGTACCCGTTCGGCGACCTGCACCGCCTCGGCACCCGGCTGGCGTGCGGCTCGGACTGGCCGGTCAGCACGCCTGACCCGTTGCAGGCGGTGAAGGTGGCGGTCACCCGAGCCGAACCAGGCACGGATGGGCCGCCGCTGCTGCCCGAGCAGGCGCTGGACCTGGCGACCGCCCTGCGCGCCTACACCGCGGGATCGGCGTACACCACCCACGACGACAGTGCCGGCGTGCTCCGTCCCGGTGCCCGCGGCGACCTGGTGGTGCTCGACCGCGACATCTTCGCCGCCGAGCCCGCGGCCATCGACAAGGCGCGGGTGGATCTCACTGTTGCCGACGGAGCGGTCGTGTACGACCGGTTAGGCGCTGGGTGATCCGTCCCGACTCGACCGGGTATTCACCGACAGCGCACGATCTGCCTACACTCGGTGCCACGACTCCATACGGGGGGTCGTGAGCCTTTCAAGACTCGAGGAGTCGTTATGCCCTTACCCGTTCACGCCTGATCGCGGTAGGTGCCGCGACCACCGCTGCCGCCGCCGCGTAGGTCGTGCCCACCGGTTCGGTCGCCGCCGACGGCCGCACCCACACCACCAACCTGCGGTCTTTCGGGGTCACCCAGAGCGACGTGCTGGTCCGCTTCCCGGCCGCCTACCCGGCCGCCCTGAACCGGGTCGGCCCGGTCACCGGCCTGGCCGGCGACGAGACCCTGGTCGGCATCGACTTCCGCGTGCAGGACGGCCTGCTGTACGGCGTCGGCGATGCGGGGAACATCTACACGATCAACCGCCAGACCGCGGCGGCGACCGAGGTATCGCAGCTGACCGTGCCGCTGTCCGGCGAGGAGTTCGGAGTCGACTTCAACCCGGCGGCCGACGCGCTGCGGATCATCTCCGACACCGCCCAGAACCTCCGGCACAGCATTCCCACCGACACCACCACGGCCGACACACCGTTGACCAACCCGCCGGTGCCCCCGGAGACCGTGCCCACGCCCGCGACCGACGTCACCATGGCCGGTTACACCAACAACGATTTGGACACCGCCACCGGCACCACGCTGTTCGACGTCGACACCGATCTCGACCGGGTCGCGATCCAGGCGCCGGCGAACAACGGCACGCTGAACCCGACCGGCGGCATCGGGGTCGACGCGCTGGCTCGCGGCGACATCGACGTCTACAGCGGGCTCAACGATGACGGCCGCACCGACGCGAACGTGTTCTTCGCGACCATCAAGATTCCGGGCGAGGCTCACAAGCTGTACCGGGTGGCCCCCCTGACCGGCCTGCTGACCGAGGTCGGTCGGTTCGGGAACGGCGCGGCGGTGGTCGACGTGGCGCTGCCGCTCGACCAGAACTGACGCCGGTTCCTGTGTGGCTGAGCGCCACCTGGGCCCGAGGGGCTCAGGTGGCGCTGCCGGTCCCATTGCTGCCGGTCCCAGTGCTGCCGGTCCCAGTGCTACCGGTCCCAGTGCTACCGGTCCCAGTGCTGCCGGTCTCAGTAGTGCCGGTCTGACTGCCGTCCAGCTCGGCGAAGTGCTCGATGGTGTGCCGCCACGACTCCGCCGACGACACCTCCGGCAGCGCTGTGCGGTACGTCTCGGTGAGGGCCGACCACTGCCGCCACAGTCGCAGGTGCACAGTCACCGAGCGGGCCAGCAGGTTGCGGAACTGCTCGTTGTCCCGCTGATACCAGGCGGCGCTGGAGCCGTCGGCGCTGGAGACCAGGGCGCTGTCGACCCGGGCCAGCCGCCACCAGTGCTGGTACAGGTGCGGCAGCGCGATCTCCGGGTTGCGCCGCGACGTCTCCCGCACCGGCTTGAGCTGACTCAGCGCCCCGAGGGCGACGTTGCGCATCAGGCCCAGCGGGGTCTCGGGCGCAGTGGGCGTCTTGCCCTTGCGCGGGGGCTTGGGCCGGCGCGGGGGTGGGAAGTCCTCGAGGTCGTTGGCCATCTGCGCGTCCGGGTAGCCCTTGCGCAGCGCCCGCAGCTCAGGAATCCGCCGGGCGACGTCGCGGTGCATCCGGCCCGGGCCCTCGAGCACGTCCTCGATCGCCATCAGGCCCAGCTCGGCGGCGGAGTACTGCATCGCCAGCAGATACTTCATCTGCATGTCGAAGCTCTCGATGATCAACCGGCCGCCGTGGTCGTACGGCGATTGCAGCAGAGCGGCGACGATCCGGTTGCGGCGATGGAAGTACGCCTGCCAGTCCACCGTGTCGTCCTTCTCGTGCCACGGCACGTGCCAGACGGCCACCCCCGGCAAAGTGACGGTGGGGAACCCGGCGTCGCGAGCCCGCATGCCGTACTCGGCGTCGTCCCACTTGATGAACATCGGCACAGACAGGCCGACCTTGCGGATCACGTCGGCCGGGATCAGGCACATCCACCAGCCGTTGTAGTCAACGTCGACGCGGCGGTGCAGCCAGGGTGTCGACCGCAGGCTCTGGCGACCGAAGTCCATGCCGTGGAAGGTTCCCGGGGCCGGCCCCCAGAACCAGCGATACTGCGCCACGGCCTCGCCGTAGGCGTGCAAGACGCAGCGGGAGTACAGGCTGAGCATCTGCCCACCGACGATGGTCGAGGTGCGGGCGAGGTCAGCGAACGTGACCACCCGCAAGATCCCCTCCGGCTCGGAGACGACGTCGTCGTCGAGCAACAGGCAGTAGGTGCTGTCGCCCTTGATCACCGTCTCGTCCATCGCCCGCGAGAAGCCGCCGGAGCCGCCCAGGTTGGGTTGGTCGACCACGCGCACCCTGCCGCCGAGCCGTGCCGCCGCTCCGGCGTACCGTGGGTCGTCCACGACCTTCTGGGTCCCCTGGTCGACAATCAGGATCTCGTCGAGGATCGCGAGCACGTCCGGCTGGTTGCCGAGCGACTCCAGCTGGTCGACGCAGAACGTGGGCCGGTTGAAGGTCGTGATCCCGATGGTGACCGTCCCCTGCGTGGTCCGGTCGGTGTCGGCCACCCACTCACCGCTCAGCAGTTGCAGTCGCGCACCGTCGGCCGCCAGGTCGAACCAGTACCAGCCGCCGTCTATGAACGTCTTCAGCGGCAGGTCGAACTCGACTGTCTCCGGCTCGGTGCACCGCACCTGGCGGGACTCGACCCGCATCACGTAGCCCTTGGAGGTCGTCCGCTGCACGATCACCGCACCCGCGCCGACCAGCCGCAGCCGCAGCCGCACCGCCGTGATGGTGCTCCAGCGCTGCCAGTACCCGGCGGGGAAGGCGTTGAAGTACGACCCCAAGGACAAGATGTCGCCGTCGCGCACGGACAGGCTGTGCCGCCCGGTCACGGTCGAGGAGGCGGACACCGGCGCACCCTGGGAGCCGCCGGCGGCGTGGTCCGCTGGCGGCACGGAGTCGTCCGCGTCGGACTGGCCACCGGATTGCGCACCGGCCAGGGCACCGGTCCGAACCTCGTCGGCGCCTTGGTTGACAGCGGACTCGATGTACAGCGGAAGGATGTCGTGGTCGGCGTCCAGCGGGAGCACGACCCGCTGCAGCACGCGCTCACCCGGGGGCGTCTCCCGCTCCACGGCTTGTCCGTTCACGTTACGTCCTTCGGTCGGCGGCGTTACGCTTCGCAGCCTATCGCTGTGGGTATGGTCTCCCCGTGCCGCGACGCGTCTTCCTGCACATCGGGCCGCCTAAGACCGGCACCACCTACCTGCAATCGGTTCTGCGTACCAACCAGCGCCAGTTGAAGCGGGCTGGTGTGCTGGTGCCCGGCAGCGGCCCGGCGCCGCACTTCGAGGCGGCCAGCGACCTGCGGGGCCGTCCGCGCCGCGGCGGCAGGACGGCGACCAGCGGGGCCTGGGACCGGCTCGCGGCGGAGGTGCGCAAGTGGTCTGGTACGGCGGTGATCTCGTGTGAGTGGATGGCCTTCTGCGACGAGGACCAGGTCGCGCGCGCGGCGCGCTCGTTCGGCGACGCCGAGGTGCATGCGGTTCTGACCCTCCGCGACCTCGGTCGGCTCGTCCCCGCCGTCTGGCAGGAGCAGGTGAAGAACGGCAAGGACTTCACCATGACAGAGTTCCTCGACCAGCTGTCCCAGCCGCACGTGCACCACTACGGGCAGGTGTTCTGGAGCGTCCACGACACTCGGCAGCTGGTGCAACGGTGGGAGAGCCAGTTCCCCGCCCACCGCATCCACCTGGTCACGCTGCCCCCGTCCGGTGCGCCGCCGGACGAGCTGTGGCGCCGGTTCGGGTCGCTGCTGCTGCCGGACCCCGAGCAGTTCGACACCAGCCAGGTCCGGGCAAACCCCGGCCTCGACCCCGCCGATGCCGAGCTGATGCGTCGGGTCAACGCAGAGCTCGGCGGCCGGATGAAGAAGGTGGCCCACGCGCCGCTGGTCAAGCATTTCCTCAACGAGGAGCTGATCCGCCACCGCGGCTCCGGCGGCAAGATTCGGCTGCCCGCCCAGGCGCTGGCCGAGATGGCGGCTCGCGCCGCCGAGGTGACGACCGCGTTGACTGCCGGCGGCTACGACGTGGTGGGCAGTCTCGACGAGCTGTCGGTGAACACCTCAGCGGGCGCGACCTTCCTGCCCGAGGACTCATCGACCGACGACGTGGCGCGCGCCGCGGTGACGTCGATGGCGGCGCTGCTTCTCACCATGCAGGCCGACGGTGCGCACCGCCGCAAGGCGTGGCGACGCGGCAAGCGACGCACCGTGCCCACCGCTGAAGGCGCTCGCAAAGGTGGCGGCAAGGGTGGCGGCAGGGGCAAATCCGGCCGAGGCGGGCGTAGGTCGCTGGCCCGCAGGGTCGCCGGCAGGGTCCGCCAGGTCGTGGCGAGGGACTGACCCGGTGCTCGCTGCCGAGCCTGCGCCGCGCGCCGTCGTCCACGTCGGTGCCCCTAAGACCGGCTCCACCTACCTGCAGGCAGTCTTGTGGCGCAACCGTGCGGCCTTGCGAGCCGCGGGGGTGCTCTACCCCCTCCAGCGTCCGGCCGAGCACTTTCACGCAACGCTCGACGTGCGCGAGATGTCCTGGGGTGGAAGGGCGGACGGACCTTGGCTCGGGGCGTGGGACCAGGTCGCGGCCCGGATCGAGGCGTGGGACGGCTCAGTCGTGATCTCCAACGAGCTGCTCGGCGGAGCCACCCCCGAGCAGTGCCGTCGGGTCGTGGACACCCTCGCCGGCCCGGCCGCGCGCGAGGTGCATGTGGTGTTCACCGCCCGCGATCTTGCGCGGCAGCTGCCGTCCGACTGGCAGGAGCAGGTCAAGCATCGCCACGACGTGACCCTGTCGAGGTTCGTGGGGGACCTGGTGCGGCTCGGGCTGGACGCCCCGGCCCCGTTCGGCGAGCTGTTCTGGGGCCTGCACGACGCAGCCGCTGTGCTGGGGACCTGGGCCGCGGTGGTCCCCGTCCAGCAGCTGCACCTGGTGACGCTGCCGCACCAGCGCAGCGGTCCGAACGACCTGTGGGAGCGGTTCGCCCACGCCGCGGCTCTGGAGCGGCTCGACCTGGATCTCGAGGTGGGGCCGCGCAACGAGTCACTGGGGGTGGCGGAGGCCGAGCTGCTGCGGTTGCTCACCGCTCACCTGCGCGGGCGGCTGGCACCCCGTCACTACGACGACCTGGTCCGGGGGGTGCTGGCCGAGACGGTGCTGGTCTCACCGCGGCGCGCCGTCCCCGCCTCCGAGCGGCCGACCCTGCCGCCCGAGTACCACGACTGGGTCCGATGCCGGTCAGAGCAGCTCGTCGAGGCGGTCAAGGTGGCCGGTTACGACGTCGTCGGCGACCTGACCGATCTGCTGCCCGCGCCGGCGTCCACGGCCCGGCAACCCGAGCAGCTGCGGGCCGACGACCTGCTGCCGGTGGCCCTGGACGCGCTGGCCGGGACGCTTCGCCATTGCGCCGATGTCACCGAGCAGGCTGCCCGCGTCCGGGCGGAGCTGGACTCCTGGCAGCGGGGCGGCATCACCCGCCGGCTGGTCCGCTACAGCGACCGGCACCCATGGACGCTGCCGTTGCGGCATGCCTTCACCCGCAGCCGGCGTCTGCTTGGCGGCGGCACGTGACCGCACGCGTCTTCTTGCACGTGGGGGTGCCCAAGACCGGCACCACCTTCGTCCAGGACGTGCTGTGGCGAGCTCGCTCGCAGCTTGCCAAGGGCGGGGTGTGCTACCCGCTGCTGCGGCGGGCCGAGCACTTCGCCGCGACCATGGACCTGCGCGGAGCCTTCTGGGGCGGTCGCCGCGACCCCGCCTGGGAGGGCACCTGGGACCGCCTGGCGGGCACGGTGCTGGCGTCGGGGGCGCACACCGGCGTGCTGTCCAGCGAGCTGCTCGCCGCCGCCGACGTCGACGCCGCCGAGCGGGCGGGCCAGTCCTTTCCCGGCTACGAGGTCCACGTCGTGCTGACCGCGCGCGACTTGGCCCGACAGCTGGTCTCCGGCTGGCAGGAGCAGGTCAAGCACCGGTTGGCCCTGTCGCTGGAGGACTTCGTGGCCCGATGCCTCGATGGCACCGGGCGGGAGGCGGAGCGGTTCTGGCGGCTGCACGACCTGCCGGACGTGGCCCGCCGCTGGGGTACCGCCATCCCGGCCGCGCACCTGCACGTGGTGACCGTGCCGCCGCCGGGTGGACCGCGCGACCTGCTGTGGCAGCGCTTCGCCCAAGTCTGTGGCCTCGACGTGTCCCTCGGTCGAGTGGACACCGCTCGCCCCAACAC
>JALYQN010000341.1 GCA_030855835.1 Actinomycetota bacterium
GGACGGCTCACTGGACGGGTCGCGGGGCGGGTCACGGGGCGGGTGACGGGGCGGGGCCTGGTCGGTCCGCTCTGGTTGGGTCCGCGCTGGGTCGGTCTGCGTCGGGTCGGTCTGCGCTGGACGCGGTGCGGCGGCCCGGGCCACCCGCGCAGCGAACACGCCGGCACCGAAGCCGTTGTCGATGTTGACCACCGTGACTCCAGGAGCGCACGAGTTAAGCATCCCCAGCAGCGCCGCGACCCCCGCAAACGAGGCGCCGTAGCCGACGCTGGTAGGCACCGCGACCAGCGGAACCCCGACGAGACCACCGACCACGCTGGGTAGGGCCCCCTCCATCCCGGCGACCACGACCAGGCAGTCCGCGTCGGCCAGCTCGTCGCGAACCGTCAGCAGCCGGTGCAGCCCGGCCACCCCGACGTCACCCACCAGGCGGACCCCGGCGCCGAACACCTCGGCGGTGAGCACCACTTCGGTCGCGACCGGCAGGTCGGCGGTCCCGGCGGTTACCACGCAGACCATCCCGCGGGCGCTGGGCACGGGTCCGAGCGCAGCGGCAGCGGCCACCGGGTCCAGCCGAGCGGCGGGCAGCTCACGGGCCACTGCCCGCAACGCCTCCGGTGCCAGCCGCGTGGCCAGTACCGCCCGGTCCGGGTGCGCCTGCGCAAGCGCTGACAGCAGGTCAACCACCTGGCCCGGCGTCTTCCCGGTACCGAGGACGACCTCGGGGTCGCCCGTACGCCGGTACCGGTCGGTGTCGAGCCGCGCATGCCCGAGGTGCATGACACCGTCGCCGCCGGGTCCGAGCGGTCCGGACGAGGGGTCCACGGCCGTGAATGTAGCCCTACGCTGACCTGATGCCCGGAGTGCCTCCAGCTCGCTACGCCTACCTGGGACCCGCCGGCACCTTCACCGAGCAGGCGTTGCGGGCGCTGCCGGCCGCGCGTGGAGCCGGCGCCGAGCCGTACGCCGGCGTCGCGGCGGCCCTGGACGCCGTGCGGACCGGAGCAGCGACAGGCGCAGTGGTGCCACTGGAGAACTCCGTGGAGGGCTCGGTGTCGGTCACCCTCGACGAGCTGGCCACCGGCGAGCCGCTGGTGATCACCCGCGAGGTGACGGTGGCGGTACACCTGGCGCTGCTCGGCCGGCCGGGGCGGGACATGTACGGGGTCCGGACCGTGGCCACCCATCCGCACGCGGCCGCGCAGTGCCGACGCTGGCTGGAGCGACACCTACCCGACGCCGAGGTGGTGCCGATGGGTTCGACCGCGCAGGCCGCTGCGATGGTCGGTGCCTGCGGCGCGGACGGTGCCAGCGGCGGGGTGTACGACGCGGCCATCGCGGCCCCGATCGCGGCCGAGCACTATGGGCTGGCGGTGCTCGCGCACGGGATCGGTGACAACCCGGACGCAGTCACCCGCTTCGTGCTGGTCTCGCGCCCGGGCCCGCTGCCGGTGCGTAGCGGCGCCGACAAGACCACCCTGGTGGCCTTCATCCGCGACGACCACCCGGGTGCCCTGATGGAGGTGCTCGACCAGTTCGCGCTCCGCGGGGTCAACCTGACCCGGATCGAGTCGCGGCCGACCGGAAGCGCCCTCGGGCGCTACTGCTTCTCCATCGACTGCGAGGGGCACGTCGGCGAGGCAAGGGTGGGAGAAGCGCTGATGGGGCTGCGGCGGGTGTGTGCCGACGTCCGCTTCCTGGGTTCGTACCCCAGGCTCGACAAGCTGGAGACCCCGGTACGTGCGGGCACCGCTGACGCCGACTACGCCGATGCGGTGAGCTGGCTGGCGCGGCTGCGCGACGGAGGCTGAGCCGGCCCCTAGGGTCGGCGGGTGAGCGAAACCGTCGCCGGCGTCATCGGTGTGGTCGCGCTCGTGCTGGCAGCCGCGGCGCTGGGCATCGCGCTGCTCGCCCTGCGGCGCATGGCCACCAGCCTCCAGCGACGGCGTCGCACGGCGGTGCCACCAGACCTCGACGCAGTCGCCCGGGCGGTGAGCGACCTACGCGTAGAGGCGGCGCGAGCGCTTCGCCACCTGGCGGTCGTGCGCTACGACGCCTTCGGAGACATGGGCGGACACCTGTCCTGGTCGTTGGCCATCGTCGACGACGAGGGAGACGGGGTCATCCTCACCGCGATCCACGGGCGGTCGGACACCCGCACGTATGCCAAGAACGTCGCTGACTGGGCGAGCGGCACCCCGCTGTCCCCGGAGGAGACCGAGGCGATCGCCCTGGCCCGGCGCTGACCGGCCGGCTGGCTCAGCGGGGGACGCGGACGAGCAGGGTGCCGGCGAGTACCCGGCAGCGCAGCTCGCGGCCGTCACCGATGTAGTCGCCGTCCAGCTGCCGGGCTCGCGGCTGACCGCCCCGCACCACCACCGACGAGCCGGTCATCCGGGCCAGCTGGGCGTCGGTGGTGCGGCCGCGGCGCAGTACCCGCACCACCACGGCCAACCACCCCCACGTGTGCCGCGGCGCCACCACCACCACGTCCAACAGCCCGTCGTCGACGCGCGCGTCCGGCAGCAGCGGGATACCGGCCTGCAGCAGCCCTACATTGCCGATCACGACGGTCCGCGCCCGGTGCCGGACGAACGGGCCGTCGTCGACCGACACCTCGACCCGCCCCGCCGGGTAGCGCAGGTTGCGCAACCCCGACACGACGTACGCCCGCCACCCCATCCTTGCCTTCAGTGCCTCCGATGCGCCGGCCATGACCGCGGCGTCGAAGCCCACCCCGCCCATCACGGTGAAGCAGGTCTCGGGCAGCCCGTCGCCGATCACCCGTACGACGTCGATCGCGCGGTCCTGCCCGGACAGCGCAACCTCGACGGCGTCGGACAGGCGCAGCGGCAGGTCGAGGTTGCGGGCCAGCAGGTTGCCGGTGCCGAGCGGGACGATGCCCACCGGCACCCCGGTCCGCGCCAGCTCGGAACACACCACGCGCACGGTGCCGTCCCCGCCAGCCACGATCACCATGTCGGTGCCGGTCGCGAGCGCAGCCTCGCACGCCTCGACCCCGGGGTCGAGGGCGGTGGTCTCGTGGTACGTCGGATGCTGCCACCCGTGCCGACGCGCCGCCCCGTCGACCATGGCCCGCAAGGCATCGACGTCGGCGACCTTGGTGGTGTTGAGCACCACCGCGACCCGGGACGGGCGCTCACCTGTCGACGTGGGCGCAGGGCCGGT
>JALYQN010000345.1 GCA_030855835.1 Actinomycetota bacterium
GGTCGGGGCGGCCGGCGAGGGTCAGGCCGGCATCGCCCGGGCGGTGCACGAGCTCACCGGCCTGCCCGTGGCTGTCGAGGACCGGTACGGCAACCTGCGGGCCTGGGCCGGGCCGCACCGGCCCGACCCCTACCCCAAGGACCCGGTGGCGCGGCGGGAGCAGATGCTGCGCCGGGTGATCCGCGAGCACCGCCCGGTCCGCGAGGGAGGCCGGCTGCTCGCCGTCGCCCAACCCCGTGGCGACGTCCTCGGCGTGCTGGTGCTCGTCGACCCGGCCGGGTCGGCCGGTGAGCAGGAGCTGGTGGCGCTCGAGCACGGCGCCACGGTGCTTTCCATGGAGCTCGCGCGCCTGCGCAGCCTGGCCGACACCGAGCTGCGCGTACGTCGCGAGCTGGTCGACGAGCTGCTGGGGGGCACCGACGAGGACGGCGCTCTGGCTCGGGCGCAGGCGCTGGGCTACGACCTCGAACGCCCACACCGGGTGGCGGTGGTGGACGGCCGGGCGCGGGCCCGAGACGACGACGCGTTCTTCCACGCCGTACGCCGGGCCGCTCGCGACAGCGGGGTCGGCTCGCTGATGGTCGCCCGCGGTGGCGCGGTCGTCGTGCTGTCCGACACGGATGGGTCCTGGGAGGTGTTTAGGCAGGCAGTGCTGAGCGGCCTCGGCGGCGGCCGGTGCAGGGTCGGTGTGGGCGGGCGGTGCGAACGCCCGCAGGACTTCCCGCGCTCGTACCGCGAGGCGAGCTTTGCGCTGCGGCTGCAGGAGCGCTCGAATGGCTCCGATCAGGTCACGAGCTTCGACGATCTCGGCGTCTACGGGATCCTGTCCGGGATGGACGACATCACCGGGGTCGAACGGTTCGTGCGGTCGTGGCTCGGTGACCTGCTGGCATACGACGCCCGCAAGCACTCTGACCTGGTGGCCACACTGACCAGCTACCTCGAGTGCGGCGGCAACTACGACGCCACGGCGGGCGCGCTCGCGGTGCACCGCAGCACGCTCAAGTACCGGCTGCAGCGCATCCGGGAGATCTCCGGTCACGACCTCAGTGAGGCCGATGCCCGCTTCAACCTGCAGCTGGCGACCCGGGCTTGGGCCACCCTCACCGCCCTGCGCGCGGGCACCTCTGCGACCTAGCCCGTCCCGGCCGTGCTCACCGGCCGTGCTTCTCCCAGTGCCCGGCGAACAGCTCCTCCTCGTCGATCGGCCGCGCGGCCATCGGCCGCGACACCCAGGTCAGGTTGACGAAGTGCTTGGCGTTGACGTTCTCAGTGGTGATGTTGCCGCCCCAGGTGCCACAGCTGAGGCTGAGAGTGAAGGGCAGCCCGTTGCGTGCACTGCCGGCGCCCTCGTTGAGGTTCTGGTTGACCAGCACCCGCGCGGTCCGGGTGCCGTTGGCCAGTGCCTCGACGTGCGCGTCGGTGCTCGTCTGGATCCCGCAGGTGTGCCCGAGACCCTGGTAGCCGGTTATGCCGTTGACCAGGTCGATCGCCCCCTGGATGCCGCCGGTGTAGCGGTACAGCGCAAGGACCACCGACAGCTTCTCGCCGGAGAACGGGTGCTCGGGACCGACCCCGTCCTCGTGGACCACCAGTAACCGGCAGCCGTCCGGCACCTCGAAGCCGGCCAGCGCGGCGATCGTGGGCGCCGACTTCGCGATCACCGCCAGCGCCGGCACGGCACCGCCGTCCGGCCACATGAGCTCGCGCAGCCGCTGCTTCTCATCCGCGCTGCACACGTAGGCGCCCAGTGCGACCAGCCGCTCCTCGAGGTCGTCGTGGATGCCCGCCTCAGCGATCACCGCGTTGTCGGCGAGGCAACTGGTGGCGTAGTCGAACGTCTTGGCGGTGACGATGGCCGTCGCGGCACCGTCGAGATCGGCAGTCTCATCGACCACGTGCACCGCGTTGCCGACCCCCACACCGTACGCCGGCGTGCCCGAGCTGTAGGCGGCCTTGACCATGGACTCGCCGCCGGTGGCGACGACGAGGTCGGCCTGCTGCATCAGCTCCCGGGTGGTGGCCAGTGACGGCTCGGGAACTACCTGCACCAGGTCCGCCGGCGCGCCCACCTGCTCGCAGGCCTCCCGCATGTAGCCGACGACCGCGGCGGTCGATCGCTTTGTCCGCGGGTGCGGTGCCACCACGATCGCGTTGCGACCCTTGAGCGCGAGCAGCGCCTTGACCGGCGGGGTGGCGTCCGGGCCGGTCGTCGGGATCAGCGCCGCGACCACCCCCACCGGCTTGGCGATCTTGACCAGCCCACGGCCCGGGTCCTCCTCGACCACCCCGACCGTACGGACGGAGCGCATGTCGGCGAGGACGCCCAGCACCCGCTTGTTGATCTTGACCACCTTGTCGGCGTAGTTGCCGAACGAGCCCTCGTCGACCGCGAGCTGGGCCAGCTCCTCGGCCCGGTCCTTGCGGGCCACCGACCAGGCCACCGCGGTGACCAGCTCGTCCACCTGGTCCTGCGAGTAGGCCGCTATGGCGGCCTGAGCAGCCCTGGCTCGGGCAATCGTGTCGGCGATCAGGGTGGTCTCGTCCGTGTCAGCCACGGAGCCACTCTGGCTCCACCCGGCCGTCGTTGGGTTCGACACCCGGGGACGAACATCCCTCGCCACCTTGCCCGCCGGGGACCTCGCCCGCGGTTCAGGGCCAGCAGATGCTCGATGGCATGGACCTTCACGACTCGCACCTGACCATGGCCGAGTGGCGGTCCCTCATCGACCGGGCCGAGACCGGCGGGGTCGACGAGCCGATCTACAACCTGGACCGCTCCAACACCGCCGAGTACGACGCCATCTTCGTCGGTGGCGGGGCGGGCGGGCGGTTCGGCTCGGCGTACCTACAGGCTCGCGGTGGGCGTCAGCTCACCATCGACAGCTGGGCCTTCCTGGGCGGCTCCTGCCCGCACCAGGCGTGCGTGCCGCACCACCTGTTCTCCGAGGCAGCTCGCGAGCTCGACCTGGCCCGGTGGATGAGCGGCTCGCTGTGGTTCGGCGACTTCGACGAGAAGCGGGCGTCGGTGCTGGACATGCTCGAGCTGTTCCGCGCCGGCCGGAACTCTGCGCACTCGTTCATGAACTGGCAGAGCAAGGAGCAGTTGGGGATGGAGTACATCCTCAACGCGACAGCAACCGTGCTCGACGCCAACACCGTGGAGGTCAACGGGGAGAGGTTCCGGGCACGCAACCTGGTGCTGGGCACCGGGGCGAGGACTCGGCTCCCCGACATCCCCGGCATCGACAAGCCGGGTGTCTTCGACTTCGCCTCGCTGGTCGAGGAGATGGACTACGAACCCAACCGGTGCGTGATCATCGGCGGCGCCAAGGTGGCGGTGGAGTACGGCTCGTTCTTCCAGGCCGCCGGCTGTCACACGACGATCGTCACCCGCAGCGCGCTGCTCAAGACCGCGAGCCTGCACCACATCGACGAGGACCTGCGCGGCTACGTCGTCGACGGCATGCGCAAGCGCGGGATGACGATCCTGGAGGGTGCCCACCCGGTCGAGATCCTCGGTAACGGACGCGCCACCGGTGTGGTGGTCCGGCTGGCCGACGGCAGCCTCCAGACGCTCGAGACCGACTTCGTCTTCGTCGGCACCGGAGAGCGGGCCTGCTCGGACCCGTTCGTCGACGCCCTCGGCGTGCAGGTCGACGATCGCGGCTCGGTGGTCGTCGACAACCGGATGCGCACCTCGGTGCCCGGCGTGTACGCGGTCGGTGACCTGATCGGCCCGCCGATGGAGATGTTCAAGGCCCGCAAGTGCGGCATGACCGCGGCTCGCAACATCATGGGAGAGCCGTACGAGTTCGACTTCTCCGAGTACCCCGACTTCCTGCACTCGACGTACGAGGTGTCCTGGGTAGGCCTGACCGAGGCTGAGGCCAGGCAGCGCCACGACGACGTGATCGTGATCCAGATGCCGCCGGGGGGGATCGGGTTCGAGGAGGTGCCGCTGCCGTGCGCCGAAGGGACGATGCTGTACGCGTTCACCAGGCCCGAGCTGACCGGCTTCCAGAAGTGCGTGATCGACGCGACCAGCCGGCGGGTGGTCGGGTTCCACCATGTCGGCTTCGGCGCCAAGGACGCCTTCCAGTACCTCGACTACCTGCTCCGCCGGCCGCAGGGGCTGACCATCGACGAGATGGCGGAGATGAACGAGCTGTTCCTCAACCCCGAGCACTTCATCCAGCTGTGCCGGCTGCGTGGCGGGAACCAGGAGCTGCGCGACCTCTGACCTGCCCACCGTCGATCCCCGCATTCCCGCCGACGCCCGGCGGCCACCTCAGCTCGCGGCGGCGGTCTCCCACAGGCCCATCAGGTTGCCCTCCGGGTCCTTGAAGTAGGCCGCGAAGCCCATGTCGGCGACCGGCTCCTTGGCCACCACCGTGGACCCACCCATGCTCTCGATCTTCACCAGCGCCACGTCGATGCTGTCCACGTTCACGGTGATCACCGGGCTGGTGATCGGGCCGGCATCGCGCTGGAACATCCCACCGTTGATGTAGCCGGGCTCGCTGGGCATGCCCTGGTCGGTAGTCGGACCCGAAACCGCCATGGTGTAGTCCATCCCCGACATCTTCTCGACGTTCCAGCCGAATGCCTCGCGGTAGAAGCCGCGTGCGCGATCGCCGTCCTCGAACGGGATCTCGAAGTGCACTACTCGTCCCTGCATTGCCGATACCTCCTGTCGCCCGATCCGTGCCCGGCCGACGCTAGACCCGCCCCAGGTAACCCGCCAGTTCGCGAGCGGCGGCCAGAAGTGCGGCCTCGGCCGCGTCGGCGTCGGCTCTCCGATCGTTCTCCCACTTCGCCGCGGTATCGAGGCGGCGTCGCAGCGAGGCGCAGTGCTCGCGCACACGCTCCGGGCCCGAGCCCCCGGGGGCAGTGCGGGTCTCGACGATCTGCCGTGGGTCGAGGGCGGCGGTGACCACGGTGGGGTCGACGTCAATGCTGCGACCAAGGACCTCGGAGCCTGCCCGACCCACGTCGGCCGGCCCGATCGACGCGCGCCCCGACTCGACCGCGTCGACGACGGCGCGACCGACCACGCGGTATGCCGAGCGGTAGTCCAACCCGGCGCGCAGGACCAGCTCTTCGGCCAGGTCGGCCGCTCCGGTGAAATGTGCCGCCGCGGCGCCGGCCAGGACGTCGGTGTCGACGTGCAGCGTGGCCACCACCTCGGCGCCGAGCGCCACGACGCGCCGGGCCAGGTCCAGCGACGCCGCCACCTCGCCGTAGGCGTGCAGCCAGTTGTCGGTGCGGGCAGACGGCGTGCGCTGGGTGACCAGCAAGCCGGTGACCCGCCCGACCAGCGTGCCGGCGCCGGCGCGGATGACGGCCAGCGCGTACGGGTTGCGCTTCTGCGGCATCAGCACCGAGGCGCGGCACAGTGACGCGTCCAGCTCGACGTAGCCGAACCCCGGGCTGGCGAACACCTCCAGGTCTTCGGCCAGCCGGTCGGTGGTGGTGGCCGCCTGGGTGGCCGCGAGCACGGCGTCCACCAGCCCGTCGGTCGCCCACATGCCGTCCCGCGTGTGCGAACACTCGGAGCCGAAGCCGAGCAGCTTGCTCAGTCGAGCCCGGTCCAGCGGGACCCGGGTGCCACCGACACCGCCCGCGCCGGCCGGTGAACGGTCCGCCCAGGCATGTGCGGCCTCGAGCCGGTCCAGGTGCCGGGTGGCCTCTTCCCCGAATGCACCCAGGTAGTGCCCGAACGTCGACGGTTGCGCCGGCTGCAGGTACGTCGTGTCCGCCCACACTGTGCCTGCGTGCGCCGCGGACCCGTCGGCCAGCGCTCTGACCAGCCGACCGACCGCCGCGTGCAGGTCCAGCAACCGCTCGCGCAACACCAGCCGGAACGCGATGCGACCCGCCTCGCGCCGGGTGCGGCCAGTGTGCAGCCACCCAGCGGTCGGGCCGTGCAGTCGCTCCAGCTCTCGCTCGCGGCTGTTGTAAGCATCGCCGTAGGCAGGGT
>JALYQN010000370.1 GCA_030855835.1 Actinomycetota bacterium
GTTGTGCCGCACCGAGATGACCCGCATTCCGAGCCCGCCTGACGTACAGGGCCGCCGTCGATCGCGGCATCCCGAACCGCTCACGAATGGCCTGCGTAGGCCGATCGTCGACGTTCGTCCTGTAGACCTCGGCGACCTCTCGTAGAAGCTCGTCAGTCACCTTCCGACGAGGGCGCGCACGCGCACGCGCGACCGCTTTGGCCGTCACGCGGCGTTCCTGGTCGTCGACGGTCGGTCGCATGTGGACCTCCTCGTACAGCTCCGGGTGTGCCGCCAACTCCCGGCGCCCGAATGGGGTGTCGCGCCAACTCGCCGGCCCTACTGACTGGACGACCGCGGCCAGTCCGACAGCATCTTCGACCAGGTCGTCGAGCTTGATCCTCATGTCGCCGGCTTGCACGGGCCGGCCAGTGCCCATAGAGCGGAACGTGACCTCACGTACCTCCGGCACCCCGTCTCGCATCTCGACGCCGAGCCGCAGTTCCACGTCTCCGGGTGACAGTTCGCCGATGGCGACGATCGGGGACCACACCATTCGGTCACCGATCGGATGCCAGTCGCCGCCGCGCACCATCTCGACACGTTCGATTGCCACCATCGGACTTCACCCTCTAACTAGTCAACCGAGTTGGACTGTCTTTGAACGGTGAGACCGTACCATCTGTCCGTCTAACATAGTGGGCATGAGTCAAACTGACGCGCCGGTACGGCTGCCGGACCCACGCCTTCAGCCGACCCTGAACCTTTGGCCTGAGACCGGCCACTTCCTCGGCTTGTCGAAGCAGTCGACGTACGACGCGGCAGCGCGCGGGGACATCCCCACTATCCGCATCGGTCGCCGCATCCTCGTACCGACGGCAGCGCTGTCTCGGATGCTCGGCATCGACGTCGGGCCGGGCGACGCAGCATGATGCGGCGCTCGAATCGGTCCGCCGACGCAGCCGGCGATTGGCTGAGCATGGGACCGGCCCCGGTGAGACGGGGCCGGCGGTGAGCGTGGCCGTCGCGGGCGCGACGATGAGGCGCCGCTGGGCGTACGACCTGATTCACCGGCGCCCTCAACCACCGCCGTCGTACGAATCGGCCGAGTGGCTCGCCCTCGAGGATGACGACCCGGTCAAGGTGGCGGGCGTCGTGGTCGCTGCTGAGTGCTGGGCACAATCCGGCGACACGCTCGAGCTCGACCTGCGCCGGGAGTTGGAGGCCGCCCGGACAGCGTTCAAGCAGGCCGAGGACGGCGACTACGCCGCCCGGGCCGAGGCGCACCGGAAGGAGTGGGTCGCGCCGAGCGGTGCCGGCTTCGCCGAGCGCCGACAAGCGCAGCTCGCGGCAGTCGGCCCGCGGGCGGGTGATTATCCCGGCGGCCCTGTGCCGTGGATCCCTGTGCCGCGGACGGAGACCGCCATCGGCTCGGGCGGGTTGAGGTGGGACGAGTTGTTTGATGCCGGGGAGCCGGAGCCGATGTGCGACGTCTGTCATATCAGTTTGGTGGTCGACCCGGGTGGCTGTGGTGACGGCTGCCGGGCCGGCAACCTGTCGGGGGGTGGGGTGATGTCCGCCAAGAAGAGCGCGGCGACCCTGCTGGTCGAGATCGCCGTCGAGCTTTACACGTTTGGCTGCGTCACCGAGGGGCGACAACGGGCCGGTGACCCCGCACCGGTCTTGCACACGTTCGCCAGCCCGAAGAACAACCCCAACGTGAAGCGCCCGCTCGCCGACATCCGCCCCGACCTGGCGGAGATGTTCTCCGCCATGCACGCCCACGTCCCGAACGCCTCTGCGCTCGGCGACGCCATGACGGTGCTGGAGGCCAAGGCGACCAAGGCTGCGCCGGTCGAGGGCGACGCCGAGACGGTGGCTGGGCTGCTCGGCGGCCGTAAGGACGGCACCGCGACCAAGCTGGTCCAGCTAGCCAAAAAGCAGTTCACGTTCGGGGTCACCACCACCGGCGAGGCGTACGCGGTGCCGATCGACGGGCCGAACGTGGCCCGGGTGCTGCGTGGCGGCCGCCGGTCGCTGCGTGCAGAGCTGGCACGGGCCTACTTCGAAAAGGCGAAGACTGCCGCCAACGCGCAAGCCCTCGCCGACGCGCTGCTGGTGCTCGAGGGTGAGGCGCAGGGCCTTGACCCGACCGAGGTGTCGCTCCGGGTTGGCCGGTCCCCGATCGACGGCCGGCTGGTGCTCGACCTCGGCGGCGAGGACGGGGCCGCCGTGGTCATCGGCGCCTACGGCTGGGAGATCGTCGACACGTCCCCGGTGCTGTTCTGGCGGACCAACGCCACCCTGCCGCTGCCGGTCCCCGACGACCTCGGCAGCCTGGACGACCTGCGCGAGCTGCTGAACATCGCCAAGTCGGACTGGCCACTCATCGTGGCCTGGCTGGTCGCCGCGCTGATGCCCGAGCTGCCGCACCCGGTGCTGCTGCTGCGCGGCGAGCACGGCACCGCCAAGTCGTCCGCAGCTCGCCTCGTCACGAGCCTGTTGGACCGGTGCGCCTCGCAGCTGCGGACCGCTCCACGCAACGTGGAGGACTGGGCGGTCGCGGCGGCCGGATCCTGGGTCACCTGCCTGGACAACGTGTCCGACCTGCAGCACTGGCTGCAAGATGCGATCTGCCGCGGTGTCACCGGAGACGGACTGCTGCGCCGCCAGCTTTACACCGACAGCGACGTGTCCGTGCTCGCGTTCCGGCGGGTCCTAGCCCTGACCAGTGTCGACCCCGGAGCCCTCAACGGCGACCTGGCCGACCGGTTGCTGACCGTCGAGCTGGACCGGATCTCCGAAGCCTCCCGCGCCTCCGAGGAGGATCTCACCGCCCGCTGGGACAAGGCCCACCCCCGTGCTCTCGGCGGCCTGTTGCACGTCGCCGTGAACGTGTTGCGGGTACTGCCCGCGGTGCGACGATCAGGACTGCCACGGATGGCCGACTTCGCCCGGGTACTGCTCGCCGTGGACGAGGCGACGGGATCCAACGGGTACACCACCTACACCGAGCAGGCGTCCAAGACCGCCGAGACCGTAGTCGAGAGCGACTCGGTGTCGATCGCCATCACTGAGACGATCACCTCCGGGTGGGAGGGCACCGCCAGTGAACTGCTGCGATTCCTGACGGCCGACAAGCCACCGAAGGACTGGCCGTCCACACCACAAGGCATGGGCGGGCGGCTGACCCGGGCCGCGCCGACGCTGCGGGCGCTCGACTGGACAGTCGAGAAGCTTCCCCGCACCGGCAAACAAAGACGCTGGAACATTGTCCCCCCCGAGGAGTACCCAGCGCAGTCGTCACCATCGTCACCCACGTCACCACCTGGGGTTGAGACGGTGACGACCAGTGTCGACAGTGACAACGGTGACGACCCCACCGCCCGCACAGGTCACCCCGAACGAGCAGGTCATGACGGCAGTGACGACGGTGACGACCCTGATGGGTACTCCTCTGAGTGCCGTACGTGCAGCAGTCCACTCCTGCTCACCATTCCCGGCCGTGACACCTGCGAGCGCTGCCGCCTCCACCCCGAGGGCACCCAATGACCTGCCCCCGCTGCCGCCGCGACGTCGCCAAGAGGTCAGCCGTCCACACCAGGGCCGGTGTCCTTTGCGGCCGCTGCGCCGAAAGGTTGCCCGGCTATCTGCGGCGCCCACCCCGACCGGTCTCCACACGCAAGACGACGACGTCGTTACCGACCTCGACGGTGTCGATCGTCGGCAACACGACGATGTCGATCAGGCCGATCACGGCGGGAAGGCCACGCCTTGATATCCAACCTGCCCCCCGCCCCCGCCGGCACAGACCCATGCACCCAATGCCACAGCTCCGCCGACGGGTGCCAGGCGCGCCGAGCAGCTCGCGCTGGCCGGTGTTGCAAGCATTGCACGCATCCCGACCCCGACGACGACGCCGAGCATAAGTCAATTTTTGGACATGAATTGGCGCGGCCAACACGCCACTCGTCCAATAATCCCTCCCCTGGAGCGGTAGGGGGGCCTATGACCGTCTCCGAGACAACTTGGCAGGCCATTCTGCCCGCCTCACAGTTACACCTACTTCGGCTGATTGGTGACACTCGGGACTGTCTCGCTAACGGTGTTTCCGACGGTTTCCATCAGCGCGCGGATGAGGTTAGGGAGCGAGGACACGGCCACGATTCCCGCCGAACGTCTTGCGGACGTCTTCGTGCAGGTCGCTGACACCCTGGTCGACGAGTTCGACCTGATCGAGTTCCTGCAGATGCTGACCGGTCGCACCGCCGAGCTGGTCGATGCCGCCGCGGCCGGTTTGCTGCTGGCCGACGAGCAGAACAACCTGCAGTTCATGGCCGCCTCGGACGAGGGGGCCAAGATGCTGGAGCTGTTCCAGGTGCAGGTCCACGAGGGGCCGTGCCAGGACTGCT
>JALYQN010000516.1 GCA_030855835.1 Actinomycetota bacterium
CGTACGGACGCTCCGGCCCGTTCACGAGGCGGCTCAGCACCTCGACCTCCGCCTGCACCAGCCCGCCGGCAGCCGCCGGCAACCGCTGCGCGACGTCGTACACGCTTGCTTGCTTGCGGTGCACCACGCCGAAGCCGTCGGACACGAACACGTCGGCCAGCGCCGCCAACCGGTCAGCGAGCTCACCCCGCTCGGTGTCGTCCCTGCTGGTCTCACCGGGCTCGAACCGGACGTTCTCGAGCAGCGCCACGTCCCCATCGGCCAGGCGCTGCACCGTCTCCAGCGCGCCCTCGCCGGCCACGTCCGACGCCAGGGCCACATCGGCACCGAGCAGGTCCCCCAGCCGGCGCCCGACGGGGCCGAGCGACAGCTGCGGGTCCGGCGTGCCCTTCGGCCGGCCGAGATGCGCGGCGACGACAACGCGGGCACCGGCGTCGCGAAGGCGCGAGATGGTTGGCACGCTGGCCCGGATCCGGCCGTCGTCAGTGATGGTCGTGCCGTCAAGCGGGACGTTGAGGTCACTGCGCAACAGCACGGTGCGCCCGAACAGCTCCCCGAGGTCGTCGACCGTCCTCACCGCGACCGACTCCAGGTCGGCGTCACAGGGTCTTGCCGACGTACGCCACGATGTCGACCAGCCGGTTGGAGTAGCCCCACTCGTTGTCGTACCAGCCGACCACCTTGACCTGGTTGCCGATCACCTTGGTCAGGCCGGAGTCGAAGATGCACGACGCGGGGTCGGTGACGATGTCGGACGACACGATCGGGTCCTCGGTGTAGCGCAGGTAGCCCCGCAACTGCCCCTCGGCCGCCTCGCGCACCGCGCCGTTGACCTCGTCGACCGACGTCTCCCGCCCGACGCTCACGGTCAGGTCGGTCGCCGAGCCGGTGGGGATCGGGACCCGCAGCGCGTAGCCGTCGAGCTTGCCCTTCAGCTCCGGCAGCACCAGCCCGATCGCCTTGGCAGCGCCGGTGCTGGTCGGGACGATGTTGACCGCGGCGGCCCGCGCCCGGCGCAGATCCTTGTGTGGGCCGTCCTGGAGGTTCTGGTCGGCGGTGTAGGCGTGCACGGTCGTCATCAGGCCGTGCTCGATGCCGAACGCGTCGTGGACCGCCTTCGCCATCGGGGCCAGGCAGTTCGTCGTGCACGAGGCGTTGGAGATGACCGCGTGCGCCGACGGGTCGTACGTCTCGTGGTTGACACCCATGACGACGGTGACGTCCTCGTTCTTGGCCGGCGCGGAGATGACCACCTTCTTGGCGCCGCCGTCGAGGTGCGCCCGGGCCTGATGCGCGTCAGTGAACAGGCCGGTCGACTCGACCACGACGTCGACGCCGAGGTCGGACCACGGCAGCGCCTTCGGGTCCCGCTCGGCGAACACCCTGAACGTGGCGCCGCCGACCGAGATGTCGTCGTCGGTGAACGACACGTCGTCCAGCCGGCCGAGGATGGTGTCGTAGCGCAGCAGGTGGGCGAGCGTCTTGTTGTCGGTGAGGTCGTTGGCGGCGACGAGCTCGATGTCTGCACCGGAGGCCAGCACGGCCCGGAAGAAGTTGCGACCGATGCGGCCGAAGCCGTTGATGCCGACGCGGACGGTCACGGTGGGTCTCCTCGACACGGGTGGCAGGACCGCCATGACCCTACCGGCTGACCGTCAGGGCCCGGCGTCCAGCATCTCCGGCGTCAGCGTGGACTCGGTGTCCGGTACCCCGATCTCCTCGGCCCGCTTGTCGGCCATCGCGAGCAGCCGTCGGATCCGGCCGGCCATCGCGTCCTTGGTCAGCGGCGGCTGGTGCAGCTGGCCGAGCTCCTCGAGGCTGGCCTGCTTGTGCTCGAGGCGTAGCCGGCCCGCCTGGCCCAGGTGGTCCGGCACGTCGGCTCCGAGGATCTCCAGCGCCCTGCCGACCCTGGCCCCGGCGGCCACCGCGGCCCGGGCAGAGCGGCGCAGGTTGGCGTCGTCGAAGTTGGCCAGCCGGTTCGCGGTCGCCCGGACCTCGCGGCGCATCCGCCGCTCCTCCCACGCCAGCAGGCTCTCGTGCGCGCCGAGCCTGGTGAGCAGCGCACCGATCGCATCACCGTCGCGCAGGACCACCCGGTCGACCCCGCGGACCTCGCGCGCCTTAGCGGGGATGCCCAGCCGCCGGGCGGCACCGACCAGGGCC
>JALYQN010000372.1 GCA_030855835.1 Actinomycetota bacterium
GCCCTGCCCGGCGATGTCGGGTGCCGACCCGTGCACCGGCTCGAACATGGACGGGTGGGTGTGCGTCGGGTCGAGGTTTGCCGACGGCGCGATCCCTATCGACCCGGCGATGGCAGCGGTCAGGTCGCTGAGGATGTCACCGAACAGGTTGCTGCCGACGATGACGTCGAAGCGGCCGGGATCCAGCACGAGCTTCGCCGCCAGCGCGTCGATGTGCTCGCTGTCCCAGTCCACGTCGGGGTAGTCGCCGCCAACCTCGGCGACCACCTCGTCCCAGAACGGCAGCGTGTGCACGATTCCGTTCGACTTGGTGGCTGAGGTCAGCCGACCACGGCGGCTGCGGGCGAGCTCGAAACCGTGCCGCGCGATCCGTTCGACCCCGACCCGGGTGAACACCGACTCCTGCACCGCCATCTCGTCGGGGAAGCCACGGTTGAGCCGCCCACCGATCTCGGAGTACTCGCCCTCCACGTTCTCGCGCACGACCACCAGGTCGACCAGACCCGGCCCGGCGGTGCGCAGCGGGCTCTGCAAACCGTCGAACACCTTGATCGGCCGGACGTTGGCGTACTGCCGGAACGATCGCCGGATCGGGATCAGCAGCCCCCACAGCGACACGTGGTCGGGTACCCCCGGCCACCCGACCGCTCCGAGCAGCACCGCGTCGAACGCCCGCAACGTGTCGATCGCGTCGGCCGGCATCATCACCCCGGTGTCACTCCAGCGCCGGCACGACCAGTCGAAGCTCTTATACCTCAGCTCGAGCGCGTACCGGGACGCCGCGGCGTCGAGGACGGCACGGGCCGACTGCGTCACCTCGACTCCGATCCCGTCGCCGGGGATGACCGCGATGCGGGTCACGTCGGCCGGGCCCCTCAGCCCAGACCGACGAGCCCGACCATGATCGGCAGCAGCAACAGCACGAGCAGGCCGCCGGCTAGGTCGAAGCTGATGCCCGAACGGATCATCTTCGTGATCGGGACGGTGCCCGAGCCGTAGACGATGGCGTTCTGCGGGGTCGACACGGGCAGCATGAAGCCGAACGACGCGGCGAATGTCGCCGCCAGGGCGGGCGTCAGCGGGTCGACCCCTGCGGCGGCGGCCAGCGGCAGGATGATGGGTACGACCACGGCGGCCGAGGCGGTGTTCGACGTGGTCTCAGACACGGCGATGGCCAGCACGACGGCGAAGGCCGTGATCGCGAACGTGCTGCCGAAGCCGAGTCGGTCGAATGCGCCCTCGCCGATGGTCTCGGCGAGTCCGGTCGACTCCAGCAGCGAGCCGAAGACGATGCCGCTGCCGAACAGCATGATCGTGCCCCAGTCGATCTTGGCGGCGTCCCCCCAGGTCATCGTGTACTCCCGCTTGGACCAATTGGTCGGCAGCAGGAACAGCAGCCCGGCCCCGATGACGGCGACAATCCCCTCGTCCAGCCGCTCGTCGCCGACCTCGGTGTACAGGGCGGAGTCCGTGCCGGCGATGAGTCCGACGATGCCAGGAGTTATCCACAAGGTGACTGTGACGGCGAAGGCGAACAGCGTGTTGCGCTCGGCGCGGCTGAGCCGGCCCAGCTTCTCCCGCTCCCGGTGCACGTAGTCCTCGACCCCGGTGAGCTCCTTGATCTCCGGCTTGTTGAGCAGCAGCAGGACGACCGCTAGGGCGACGAACATGAGCGCGCACACCGGAAACGCCATCCCCATCCAGGCGGCGAACGAGATGGACTCCCCCGTCTGCTGCTCGATCAGATCGCGGCCGATGAGGTTGGGCGGGCTGCCGACCGGCGTCAGCAGGCCGCCGACGCTGGCACCGTAGGCGAGCATCAGCATGAGCGCGACGCCCACTCGCAGCCGGGTCGGGTCGAACCTGCCCTCATGGTCGGTGTAGCCCTTCTCCTGCAGGAGCTTGGCGATGACGGCGAGGATCCCGAGTGCCGTAGGCAGCAGCATGGCGACGGTGGCGGTGTTGGACACGAACGCCGACAGCAGGCAGGTGATCGCGCCGAACGCAATGATGATCTTTGTGGTACTCCGGCCGACGCCGGGGATCGCGAGGATGCGGAACGCGAACCGTCGAGCGAGGCCGTGTTGCAGCATGGCCTGGGCCAGGATGAATGCCCCGATGAAGGTGAGCACGGTCGTGTCTCCGAACGGCGCGAACGCCTCCTCGGCCGGCACCGCTCCAAGCAGCACGATGGCCGCGATGCCGATGAAGCCGCCGATGGGAATCGGCACCGGCTCGGTCATCCACAGCACCACGACGCCGAGCAGCACCGCGGCGAGGGTCTGCTGGTCGTACTCGAGGTCGAGCGGCAGGAAGTAGAAGACGGCTGTCACCAGCGGCGCCAGCCACAGACCGGTCGTTCGCCGGCGGCGTTCGAACCGTTCCTCGGCCGGGGACAGCTCCTGCTCGGCGATGCCGCGGTAGGTGGAGCCACCGAGCAGCGCCTGGTCGATGTCGACCTTGCTGGAACCGCCCGCCGCGTCACCCTGGGGACTGCCTGCTGGGTCTGCCATGACTGCACCCTTTCGCCCGGATCGTTCTGGTGCTGGGGTTGGCGGTTGGCTCGGCTCACCGTAGACCCGAGGACCCCGCTCGCGCAGGAAGCCGAGCCGGGCGCACCTATGCTCTCGGTGGGGATCCTGCCGATCGGAGGGAGGCCGCCCGATGGCCTCGTGTGACCACCTGCGCGCGAGTGCTTCCAGCTCACCGGCCCCGCGTACGCCCGAGGGCTGCGAGGAGTGCCTGCGCGACGGCACACGCTGGGTGCACCTGCGGCTGTGCGTCGACTGCGGCCACGTCGGCTGCTGCGACTCGTCGCAGATGCGGCACGCAGCCGCCCACGCACGCGAGTCGACGCACCCGGTGGTGGCCTCCCATGAGCCAGGCGAGACCTGGCGCTGGTGCTACCTCGACGAGGCCATGAGCACGTGAGCGTCTCGGCACCCGAGCGGCGGCGCGACCGGCCCGTAGCGGCGCTGCTGACAGTCGACGACGACCCGTCGGTGTCCCGAGCGGTCGCTCGCGACCTGCGCCGCCGCTACGGCGAGCAGTTCCGGGTCGTACGAGCCGAATCGGGGGCGGACGCGCTCGAGGTGCTGCGGGAACTGCGGCTGCGCGGGACCCCGGTGGCTGCCCTGCTTGCCGACCACCGGATGCCCGGCATGACCGGCATCGAGTTCCTCGAGCAGGCGATGGACGTCGTCCCACACGCCCGTCGGGCCCTGCTCACCGCCTACGCCGACACCGAGGCCGCCATCGCGGCGATCAACGTGGTCGACGTGGACCACTACCTGCTCAAGCCGTGGGATCCGCCGGAGGAGAAGCTCTACCCTGTCGTGGACGCGATGATCGTGGCTTGGCGGGAGACCCGCGAGCACGCGACCGTGGGCCTGCGACTGATCGGCCACCGCTGGTCCCAGGCCTCGCACCGGGTCCGTGACTTCCTGGCCCGCGGCGAGGTCTCGTACCGTTTCGTCAGCGCCGACGAGCCCGAGGGCGAGCGGCTGCTGGCAGCCGCCGGCGCCACCCCCTTCGACGTGCCGGTGCTGCTGCGCGAGGACGGGCAGGTGCTCGCATCGCCGACCCTTGCGCAGGTGGCCGATGCGGTGGGGCTGAGCACAACGCCGTCCGCCGAGCTGTACGACGTGGTGATCGTGGGCGGCGGCCCCGCCGGGCTGTCCGCAGCGGTGTACGCCGCATCGGAGGGACTCAGCACCGTGCTCGTCGAGGCCGGGGCGGTCGGCGGCCAGGCGGGGCAGAGCTCGCGGATCGAGAACTATCTCGGCTTCCCCGACGGGGTCTCCGGCGGCCAGCTCACCAGCCGGGCCCGGATGCAGGCGCAGCGGTTCGGGGCCGAGCTGCTCAGTGCCAGCAAGGTGCGCGGGCTCGAGGTGCGGGGGCCGGCGCGCGTCCTGCACACCGACGACCGCGAGATCGTCGGCAAGTCCGTCGTGCTCGCGTCCGGGGTGTCGTACCGGAAGCTGAGCGCGGCGGGCGTCGACGACTTCACCGGGCGCGGGGTCTACTACGGCTCGACCGCGACGGAGGCGGCCTCCTGCGCCGATCAGCACATCCTGGTCGTGGGTGGCGCCAACTCTGCCGGCCAGGCCGCCGTCTTCTTCTCCCGGCATGCGGCGAAGGTGACGCTCGCGGTCCGCGGCCCGACGCTCGAACGGTCGATGTCGCGGTACCTGATCGAGCAGATCAACGCGATCCCGAGCATCGACGTGCGCACCTGCACCGACGTGCGCAGCTGCGCCGGCGATGGACACCTCGAGCGGGTCGAGCTGGCCGACTCGGCCCGTGGCGAGACCGAGACGCTGGAGGCCAGCCACCTGTTCGTCTTCATCGGAGCGCAGCCGTTCACCGACTGGCTACCGCCCGAGGTGCACCGCGACGCCGGCGGCTTCGTGCTCACCGGCCCCGACCTGACCCCCGCCGGTGAGCTGCCTGGTGGCTGGCCGCTGGACCGTCCACCGTACCTGCTGGAGTCCAGCGTCCCCGGAGTCTTCGTTGCCGGCGACGTGCGGGCGACCTCGGTCAAGCGGGTGGCCTCAGCCGTCGGCGAGGGTGCCCTGGCCGTCACTCTCGTGCATCGATGGCTGGAGCAGCAGTGAGCGACGACGTGGCGTCCGTCCCGTCGACGGAAGGGCCGGCGGAGCGGCTCGGCCCGGACGAGATCGGCACGCTGTTCTTGTTCGAGGCACTCGACCGCGACCAGCTCGAATGGCTGTCCGAGCACAGCCATGTCGACCACCGGGCGGCCGGCGAGTTGGTGTACGCCGAGGGGGAGCCGGCGACCAGCTTGTTCCTGCTGCTGCGGGGGACGGCGTCGTTGCGCCGCAACGTCCGCGGCGACGACGTAGAGCTGATACGGACGGACCAGCGCGGCGCGTACGCGGGTGCGACGCAGGCCTACCTCGACCAGGAGACGGCGGGCGCCTACGGCAACTCCCTGCACGCGGTGTCCGACTGTGACTTCCTGGTGATCTCTGCCGATGCGTTCGCTTGGCTGATGCGTACCTGGTTCCCGATGGCGATGCACCTGCTCGAGGGGCTGTGGGTCGGGCTGCGCAACACCAACGAGATCATCGGCCAGCGCGAGCGGCTGCTCGCCCTCGGTCAGCTCTCGGCTGGGCTGACCCATGAGCTGAACAACCCGGCGGCGGCCGCCGTAAGGGCGACGGGAGCGCTGCGCGAGCGGGTGTCGGCGATGCGGCACAAGCTGGCGGCCCTCGCCAGCGGCCGGCTGGACGCCGCGATGCTCGGCCGGCTGACCGAACTGCAGGAGGAGGCCGCCGAGCGGGTCGCCAAGGCGCCGCAGCTCACCGCGCTGGACGAGGGTGACCGGGAGGACGAGATCTCGGACTGGCTGGACGTCCACGACATCACCGGGTCCTACGACGTCGCGCCGGTCCTGGTGCAGGCCGGGCTGGACGTCGAGTTCCTCGACCGATTCACGCTCGCGGTGCCGGCCGACTGCGTCGACAGCGCGCTGCGTTGGGTGGCCTACACGGTCGAGACCGAGCTGCTGATGAACGAGATCTCCGACGCCGTGACCCGGGTGTCCACGCTCGTCGGGGCCGCCAAGCAGTACTCGCAGCTGGACCGCGCGCCGCACCAGGTGGCTGACGTGCACGACGGACTCGCCTCCACGCTGGTCATGCTCGGCGGAAAGCTCGGACGCGACATCCGGCTGGTCAAGGAGTTCGACCGCTCGCTGCCGCCCGTTCCCGGCTACCCGGCCGAGCTGAACCAGGTCTGGACGAACCTGGTCGACAACGCGCTGGCCGCGATGCAAGGCAGTGGCACGCTGACCGTGCGGACGCAGCGGGACGGTGACCAGGTGCTGGTGTCGATCGGCGACACCGGGCCAGGGGTGCCGGACGAGCTGCGGCAGCGGGTGTTCGAGCCGTTCTTCACCACCAAGGGGGTCGGTGAGGGCACCGGGCTCGGCCTGGACATCTCGTACCGGATCGTGGTGCGGCGCCATGGCGGTGACCTGCGGCTGCGGTCGGTCCCGGGCGACACCTGGTTCGAGGTGCGGCTGCCGCTCCAGGCGCCGCCGGCCGGCTAGCCGCCTCTACGCTCGCGCCATGCGCTACGTACGACTGGGAACGACAGGCACGAAGGTGTCCGCGGTGTGCCTCGGGATGATGACCTACGGCGACCCCGGCTGGCGGGAGTGGGTGCTGGACGAGGACGACGCAGAACCGGTGGTCCGCGCGGCGGTCGACGCGGGCATCACCTTCTTCGACACCGCCGACATGTACTCCCTTGGGGTCAGCGAACAGGTCACCGGGCGGCTGCTCGACCAGCTGTTCGCGCGCCGCGAGGACTACGTGCTGGCGACCAAGGTGTTCATGCCGCTGTCCGACGGGCCCAACGCGGGTGGGCTGTCGCGCACACACATCTCGAACGCGATCGATGCTTCCCTGCGCCGGCTCGGCACCGACTATGTCGATCTGTACCAGATCCACCGCTGGGACCCGGAGACGCCGATCGAGGAGACGATGGACGCACTCGACGGTGTGGTGCGCGCCCGCAAGGCTCGCTACATCGGCGCGTCCAGCATGTGGGCATGGCAACTGCTGCAGGCTCAGCACGCTGCCGAGCGCAACGGGTGGACCCGTTTCGTCACCATGCAGAACCACTACAACCTGCTTTATCGGGAGGAGGAGCGCGAGATGATGCCGCTGTGCGTCGACCAAGGCATCGGGTGCATCCCGTGGTCGCCGCTGGCTCGCGGCCGGCTGGCCCGCCCGCCCGGTGCGCAGACCACGACCCGCTCGACGACGGACGCCGTCGGCCGGTCGATGTACGCCGCACACGACGACGCCGACCGCGAGGTGGTCGACGCCCTGCAAGAGGTGGCATCCGCGCGCGGGATACCGATGGCGCAGGTGGCGCTGGCCTGGCTGATGGGCCGACCAGGGGTCAGCGCACCGATCGTCGGTGCGTCGAAGTCGGCACAGCTGGACGACGCTGTGGCTGCCGTCGCGCTCGAGCTGACCGACGACGAGGTGGCCGCGCTGCAGGCGCCGTACGTCGCGCACCCGGTGCTCGGTCACACCTGAGGCCCGCTCAAGACTGACGCGTCGGGTGCCCCCCGCTGCCGGCCTCAGATGACAGAACCCGCCGGCACGATGATGCACGTACCGGCGGGTCGTCTGAGCTGGTGCTGGGTCAGGCGCTCTTCTTCGCCTTGGCGGTCTTGCGGGCGCCGGTGGCCTCCCGGTTGTCCACCCGAGCGGTCCTGCGGGCTCCGGTGGCCTCCTGGGCGTTCGCCCGGGCGGTCTTGCGGGCGCCGGCGGCCTCCTGGTTGAAGGTGTCGGCGGCACGCTCGGTGACCTTGGTCGCCTCGCTGGCCAGCGACTCGACGTACGGGGTCATCGTCGCGGCGAGACCGTGGTACAGGTCGCGCTGCATGCCGACCAGCCGGTCGATGCGCTCGAAGGTCGTGTCCACGAAGTCGGTCGGCTTGACCGGCTTGCGGGGATTCGAAACCTCGACGAGGCGCTGCGACCCGTCCTGGAGGTACTGCGCCCAGGCCTGGGCGTTCTCGAGGAAGATGGCCTGGCTCTTGGTGACGGCTTCGGTGTACTGCTGGACGAGGGTGCTCAAGGAGATCACCTTTCTCGGTCGGGTGTGCTGGGAGGTTCCCGGTGATGCTCTGCTAACTATAGTACGCAGACCGGGTGGCACGTCAACCGAGACCGCACCGGCACCGTGGTGAGCCGAGTCACACCGCTCAGCCGGAAGCGGGAACCGCCATGGGCGCACCCTCGGTGTTCAGCCGAGCCTGTTCCTCGACGTAGTAGCGGAACAGGATCTCGGCGACGCAGACCGGCTTGTCGTGGTCCTCGCGGGAGAACGTGAGCGCCAGCACGAGCTGGTAGCCCCCGGGGACCTCCTGGACCGCGTTGCAGTCCGCGGTCATCCGCACCCGGTCGCCGACCGGGAGCGGAGCCGGGAAGCGCACCCGGTCGGCGCCGTAGTTGACGACCTGGGTGGTTCCCCGCACCTCGAGCAACTCGAAGAGGAACATCGAGGCGAGCGACAAGGTGAGGTAGCCATGCGCGATGGTGCGCTGGAACGGACCCGAAGCGGCCCGCTCCGGGTCGGTGTGGATCCACTGGTGGTCGCCCGTGGCGTCGGCGAAGGTGTTCAGCCGATCCTGGGTGATCGTCTCCCAGCGGCTCGGGCCGAGCCGTCTACCCTCCAGCGAGGGGAGCTGGTCGAAGTCGAGGGTCAACAGGTCCAGTCCACCCTCGGAAGGGGCGGTCGGCCGGATGTGGTTATGGGAGTGGTTCTCAGTCACACGGCCCATCATCCCAGGTCACGGCCGGTAGCCGGCGGGAACCCCCGGCGTGTCAGGGTTCTGCGGGTCCG
>JALYQN010000380.1 GCA_030855835.1 Actinomycetota bacterium
AGCGCCTCGATCTCCGCGAGCACGTCGCCCGGGCGCCGGTCCTTCTCGGTGCCGCGCAGCGACGGCACGATGCAGAACGTGCATGTGTTGTTGCAGCCGACGCTGATCGCGACCCAGGCGGCGTACGCCGAGTCGCGGCGGGTCGGCAGCGTCGACGGGAACACCTCGAGCGACTCGAGGATCTCCAGCTGCGCCTCACCGGCGACCCGGGCGCGCTCCAGCAGCACCGGCAGCGAGCCGATGTTGTGGGTGCCGAAGACGACGTCGACCCACGGCGCCCGCCGGGTGATCTCGGCGCGGTCCTTCTGCGCCAGGCAGCCGCCGACGGCGATCTGCATGCTCGGCCGGCTCGCCTTGACCGGCGCAAGATGGCCGAGGTTGCCGTAGAGCCGGTTGTCGGCGTTCTCCCGCACCGCGCAGGTGTTGAACACCACGACGTCGGCTGCGCCATCACCCGGGCCGGTTGGCCCCTCCCACCGCGAGTAGCCGGCCTGCTCCAGCATTCCGGCGAGCCGCTCCGAGTCGTGCACGTTCATCTGGCAGCCGTACGTGCGCACCTCGTAGGTCCGGGCGCTCGTCGGGGGTGGCGTCATGGCCGCCCAGCCTACGACCCGGCTAGGGTCAGGCGGCATGACCGCGGACAGCGATGACCCCGCCGTCGTTGAGCTGGACCACGTCGACAAGCACTTCGGCGATCTACATGTCCTGCGCGACATCACCCTGACCATTCGTCGCGGCGAGGTGGTCGTCGTCATCGGGCCGTCCGGGTCGGGGAAGTCGACCCTGTGCCGGACCATCAACCGGCTCGAGCCGATCGACTCCGGCCAGATCCGACTGCAGGGGCAGCCGCTGCCCGCCGAAGGCAGGGAGCTCGCCCGGCTGCGCGCCGAGGTGGGGATGGTCTTCCAGGCTTTCAACCTCTTCGCGCACAAAACCGTCCGGGAGAACATCACCCTGGGTCCGGTCAAGGTGCTCGGGGTCAAGACCGCCGAGGCCGACGAGCGCGCCCAGCAGCTGCTGGAGCGGGTCGGCGTGGCCGACCAGGCCGACAAGTACCCGGCGCAGCTGTCCGGAGGGCAGCAACAGCGGGTGGCCATCGCCCGAGCGCTGGCGATGGACCCGACCGTGATGATGTTCGACGAGCCGACCTCCGCCCTGGACCCCGAGATGATCAAGGAGGTGCTGGACGTCATGGTCGACCTGGCCGGCACCGGCATGACCATGGTGGTGGTCACCCACGAGATGGGCTTCGCCCGCCGGGCAGCCCACCGGGTCGTGTTCATGTCCGACGGCAGCATCGTCGAGGAGGCCACCCCCGACGAGTTCTTCGACCACCCACGATCGGACCGCGCCAAGGACTTCCTCGGCAAGGTCCTCGAGCACTGAGGGGATCGACATGAGATTCGTGCGTACCAGGGCCGTGACGGCGGCAGCGATCCTCGGCGTGATGCTGGCGGCCTGCGGAGACGCAGGCACCACCAGCGAGGACGGCGCCGAGGTCGACGTCCAGGAGGAGACCGACTTCCCGGCAGGGTCGACGATGGCCGAGCTCAACGAGGCCGGCGAGATCATCATCGGGGTGAAGTTCGACCAGCCCGGAATCGGCTTCAAGAGCGCGGCCTCGGACGAGCCGGTGGGCTTCGACATCGAGATCGGCAAGATCGTGGCCGGCGAGCTCGGCATCCCCGAGGAGGGCATCACCTGGGAGGAGACGATCTCCGACAACCGCGAGCCCTTCCTGCAGGAGGGCAAGGTGGACATCGTCATCGCCTCGTACTCGATCACCGCTGAGCGGCGGGCCATCGTCGGGCAGGCCGGGCCGTACTACGTGACCGGGCAACAGCTGCTGGTCGCCGAGGACAGCGCGATCAAGGGACCGGAGGATGTCGCCGGTGAGGAGGTCTGCTCGGTCACCGGTTCCACGTCCATCGACACCATCGAGCAGAAGTACGACGCCGCCGCGCGCGGCTTCGCGACGTACTCCGAGTGCGTGCAGCAGGTGCTCAACGGCTCCTTCGACGCGATGACCACCGACGGGGCGATCCTGCTGGGGTACGCCGCGGAGAACCCCGACGAGCTCGAGGTCGTCGGCCCGGAGTTCAGCGAGGAGCGCTACGGCATCGGCTACCAGGACCCGAAGGACACCGAGTTCTGCCAGTTCCTCACCGACACGATCGAGCAGTCGTACGAGGACGGGAGCTGGGAGCAGGCGTTCGACTCCACGCTCGGCGAGGCAGGCGTGGAGGCTCCGGAGCCGCCCAAGACCGATCCGTGCAAGTGAGCGCGCGGACGCGAGCCCGCTAGGCCCGGCCCTCGATGGACGCCTTGTGGGACAACCGCCAGCTGGTGCTGGAGGGTTTCGGGCAGACCCTGGCGTTGCTCGTCGTGGCCGGACTCATCGCCCTCGCGCTCGGCACCGTACTCGGCTCGTTCCGGGTGTCTCCAGTGCTCGCCTTGCGGGCGATCGGTACGGCGTACGTGACGTGCTTTCGCAACACGCCGCTGGTCGTGCTGTTCCTGCTCGTCTACTTCGGGCTGCCCGAGCTGGACGTGCGGCCGTCACAGTTCTGGCGGGCCACGATCGCGCTGGCGCTGTACACCACGGCGTTCATCTGTGAGGCGGTGCGGTCGGGCATCAACGCCGTGCCGACCGGGCAGGCCGAGGCGGCGCGGTCGGTCGGGATGGGCTTCGGGCAGGTCCTGCGCCTGGTCGTGCTGCCGCAGGCGTTTCGAGCTGTCGTCCCACCGATAGCCAGCGTGCTCATCGCCCTGGCCAAGAACACGTCACTGGTGGCGGGCTTCGGCATCGCCGACGCCACCTTCCGCATGCGTGGCCTGATCAACGACAACCCTGGCGACGTGTACGTGATCTTCCTCGGCATCGCGCTCGGCTACATCCTCATCGTGGCCGTGATCTCCGTGGTTGCCCGGGTTCTGGAGCGATCGCCGGCCAGGTCCGCGTCATGAGCCAGGTGCTGTTCGACGACGCCGGCCCGCGAGGGCGACGCCGACAGCGAGCCGCCAGCCTCGTCACCGGCCTGCTGCTGCTGGCCGGGCTGGTGCTCGCGCTGGTCAAGCTGGAGGCCGAGGGACAGCTGGCGGCCGCGGTATGGGAGCCGTTCGTCACCCCGGTCTTCGTCCAGGCCCTGCTCGAGGGGATGCTGGTGACGATCCGTACCGCGGCGGTAGCGATCGTGCTGTCGATCGCCGTAGGCGCCGCCTTGGCCGTCGGCCGGCTGAGCGTCCACGCTTGGCTGCGCTGGCCCAGCACCGTGGTGGTGGAGTTCTTCCGGGCCGTGCCGCTGCTGATGCTGATCCTCGCCATCTACCTCATCTATGGCGACGAGCTGGGCAAGTTCTGGTCGCTGGTGATCGGCTTGGTTCTCTACAACGGCTCGGTGCTGGCCGAGGTGTTCCGCGCCGGGGTCCTCGCGGTCCCGTTCGGGCAGAGCGAGGCCGCGTACGCCGTCGGGATGCGCAAGGGACAAGCGATGCGGCTCGTGCTGCTGCCGCAAGCGGTGCGGATCATGCTGCCGGCGATCATCAGCCAAAGTGTCGTGGCGCTGAAGGACACCTCGCTCGGCTATGTGATCTCGTACGAGGACGTGGTGTTCACCGGCCGACAGATCTCCATCGAGTTCAACAACTACTTCGCCACCGCCCTGGTCCTGGCGGCGATGTTCATCGTCGTGAACTACTCCCTGTCCCGACTCGCCGTCTGGCTGGAGCGGAGGATGGGTCGGGCCACGGGCGCCAGCGCGGCACGAGCACCCGAGGGTGAGCTGATGGGTGGTGGAACCGCCGGCTGACCGGGATCTGAGACTGTCGCGATCCGGCTCGACGGCGTTTACTGTTGCCACGACTCGACGCAGTGGGAGCTTGCCATGACTCAGCCCCAGGTCCCGGACCTCCTGCCCGTGCTATCACGCGGGAAGCACCGCACCCCGCGCAAGGGCGCCTGCTTCATGGAGATGGCCGCGTTCTTGGCCGGCGAGCGGTGGAGCGACCACCCACGGTGCACCCACCCGCTGCTGGCGGCTCTCGCCCGGTCGGTCAACGACCTGACCTCCGACGGCGGGCGGCACCACCTCGGGGCGCTGATCCCCACCGTCATCGGGTTGACCAGCGAGGACGTGCGGGTGGACGCGGTCATCGCGCTCCGGTGCGCACAGACCGCGCTGCCGGTGGCATCCGCCGAGCGCCAGGCGGTGCTGGCGGTGTCGATCATGAGTGCCGAGCGGTTGCTCGCCGAGCTCGACGACCGCCCGGCCGGCTCGATCAGCGCCAAGAGCAGGCAGGCCCTTGACCAGGTTCCGCTGGCCACCAAGCGGGCGCACCGATTGGCCCGCGAGGTGGGGTGCTCGACCAGGGGTTTTCGCCGGCATGCCGCACCGGCCACGGTGTTGTGCGCGGTCCGTGGGGTCGCCGAGGCGTGCATCCCGGACCCCGATGCGCTGCTCTACGACATGCTGGCCGGCGCGATCCGGGACTGCACCGCCGCGCTCCAGCCGGCAGACCTGCCCGCGGTCGACGCCCACCGGTGGCAGGAGGCCTGCGCACTCACCGACCGGCGGTGACGGGCGGCGCCGCGGGCACAGGTGTCGGCCGCGGGGGCACTCCACGTCACGAGATCGGTCTGTTGGGGCTAGCGAGCCACTTCGCTGGCGCGTGACTCGCGGATGACCGTGACCCGGATCTGGCCTTGGTAGCTGAGCTCCTCCTCAACCTGCTTGGCGATATCGCGGGCGAGGACCTGGGCCTGGATGTCGTCGACCTCGTGCGGCTGGACCATCACCCGTAGCTCGCGACCGGCCTGCATGGCGAAAACCTTCTCCACTCCGGGCTTGGCGACCGCGATCGCCTCCAGCGCCTCGAGGCGCTGCACGTACGCCTGCAACGCTTCGCGTCGTGCCCCGGGGCGGCTGCCGCTGATGGCGTCGGCGGCCTGGGTGAGGACTGCCTCGA
>JALYQN010000390.1 GCA_030855835.1 Actinomycetota bacterium
GCCTTGCGCTCAGCCACCGGCTGAGGTCGGCCACTGCCCTGGCGGCAGCACGACCGCGTCGAGCTGGCCGGTGTCGAAGCAGGTGGCGGCACCGGTGTGGCAGGCGGGGCCGTCGCAGTCGGCCAGCACCAGCAGCGTGTCACCGTCGCAGTCGAGGCGTACGTCTCGCACCCACTGCCGGTGCCCGGAGGTCTCGCCCTTGACCCACAGCCGGTTGCGGCTGCGGCTGAAGAAGGTGACTCGGCCGGTGGTGAGGGTGCGGTGCACCGCGGCATCGTCCATCCAGCCGACCATGCGGACCTCGCCCGAGCTGGCGTCCTGCACCACCGCGACGACCAGCCCCGCAGCATCTCGCTTCAGCCGCTCCGACACCCGCGGGTCGAGGGCCGTCACTGCGCTGCCGCCGCGGGCTCGCCCTGGCCCAACCGGGACTGCGCAACCCACGAGGCGTGCAGTCGGGCGTAGACCCCGTCCTGCGCGACCAGCGCGGCGTGCGGTCCGCGTTCGACCAGCCGACCATCGTCGAACACCAGCACCTCGTCCGCGGCCTCGGCGGTGCTCATGCGGTGCGCGACGGTTACCGACGTACGCCCGCGCAGCAGTCCGTCGAGGGCGACTGCGAGGAGCATCTCGGTGCGCGGATCGACCGCGCTGGTGGCCTCGTCGAGCACCAGCAGGTCGGGGTCGGCCAGCGCCGCCCGCATCAGAGCGACCAGCTGCCGCTCCCCGGCCGACAGCTGCTCGCCCCGTTGGCCGACCTCGGTGCCCAGCCCGTCCGGCAGACCGGTGAACCACTCGCCGAGGCCGAGCCCGAACAGGGCCGCCACCAGCTCGTCGTCGGAGGCCCCCGGCCGTCCGTACCGCAGGTTGTCGCCCAGCGTGGCGTCGAACAAGAACCCCTCCTGGGGCACCATCACCACCCGCCGCCGAAGTGACGAGAACGGCACCTCGCGCAGGTCGACCCCACCGACCCGCACCACCCCCCGGGCCGGGTCCATCAGCCGGGTGAGCAGCTTGGCGAACGTGGTCTTGCCCGAACCGGTCTCGCCCACGACCGCGACCCGCCGACCCACCGCGATCGCCACGTCGACGTGGTGCAGCACCAGTGGTCCGTCCGGATAGGCGAACCCGACATCGTCGAACACCACATCGAGCGGTTGGTCGGGCAACGGGGTGCCCGACCGGCCGGGGTCGGACACGTCGGCCGGGGTCTCCAGGAGCGCGATCACCCGGCGCCAGGACGCGACCGCGTTCTGCGCCTCGGTGAGCACCTGGGTGGCCATCTGCACCGGGCCGACGAGCAGCGACACCAAGAACGCGAAGGCGATCACGGTGCCGATGCTCAGCTGGCTGCCTACCCCTAGCCAGACACCGACCACCACGACCGCGGCACTGGCCAGTCCACCGGCAAGGCCGGCAGACGCGAAAGTCATCGCGACCAGCCGCTGGGCCTCGACCTGCCGCCGGTAGTTGGCGTCGATCGCGCGGTCCACCCGAGCCTGGGTGCGGGCCTCGATCGCGTGCGCCTTGACCACCGAGGCACCGACGACCGGCTCCGCGATCACCGACAGCATGTCTCCGACGCTTCGACGCACCCGGCCGTACGCCGCGGTCATCCGACCGGTGACGGCGCGCAACGCGAGCACCAGCGGCAGGAAGCACACCCACACCACGAGCGTCAGCTCCCACGAGTAGACGGTCATCACCACCGTCGCGACCACCACCTGACCGATCGAGACCACGAAGAAGACGCCGGCGTACTGGAGGAACAGCGACACCTGGTCGATGTCGCTGGTCACGCGCGAGACGAGGGCGCCGCGCCGCTCGGTGTTCTGGGTGAGGACCGGCAGGTCGTGCACGTGCCGGAACGCCTTGACCCGCAGGTCGCTCAGCCCGTTCTCACTGGCGACGAACAGCCGCACCTTCATGGCGTACGCGGCCCAGCTGGTCAGCACCACCACCACCGCGGCGGCGAGCAGGAGCCGACCGACCGCCAGCTGGTCGACCTCGCCGGGACCGGCGAGGCCGTCGTCGATCGTCTGCTGCACGACCACCGGGACGACCGCGCCGCCGACGGTCGACACCACGGCGAGCGCCAAGGTGCCGCGGATCCCCTGCCGCAGCGCGGGGGACAGCGCGAAGCCGCGGCGCAACGTCTGCCAGGCGCCGGAGTCCTCGCCGCTGGCGACGGAGGTGGTCTGCCGGGTGCCGGTACCGGGTGCGGTTCCGGTGCTCACGCCGGCACCTCGTCGTGCTCGACCGGTCCGCGCGCCTGGTCGTACGCGTCGACGATGTCGCGGTAGGCCGTGGATCGGACGACCAGCTCGTCGTGCGGACCCCGATCAACGATTCGGCCACCCTCGAGGAACAGCACCTCGTCGGCGAGCGCGATGGTGGCCTTGCGGTAGGCGACCACCAGTGTGGTCGGCCCGCCGGAGGCGGACGCCCGGCGCAGCCCGGCCAGCACGGCCGCCTCGACCTCCGGGTCGACTGCGCTGGTCGCGTCGTCGAGCACCAGCAGCCGCGGCCGGTGCACGACGGCTCGGGCCAGCGCGAGGCGTTGGCGCTGCCCGCCGGACAAGGTGACACCACGCTCACCCAGGGGAGCGTCCAGCTGCCGTGGTAGGCGGGCCACGAAGCGGTCGGCTTGCGCCGTGCGCAGCGCCGCCCACACCTGCTCGTCGAGCAGGTCGGCACCCAGGCACACGTTGCCGCGGACCGTGTCGTCGAACAAGAATGTGTGCTGCGGCGCAAGTGCGACGGTGTCGGCCAGCACCGCGTGCTCGAGGGTGCGGGCATCGACGCCGTCGACGAGCACCGCGCCGTGGTCGGGGTCGACCAGGCGGACCAGCAGCGAACACAGCGTGGACTTGCCGGCGCCGGTTCGACCGACCAGGGCGATGGTGCGCCCGGAGTCGACTTCCAGGTCGATCCCACGCAGCACGGGCCGGTCCGGGACATAGCCGAACCCCACGTCGCGCAGCTCGAGGCGCACCGGTCCGCGGCCGGCCAGCCTGGCGTCGCCGTACGGGGTCGAACCCTCGGCGTCGAGCACCGCTCGGACCCGGTCCCACCCGACGACAGTCCGGGGAAGCTCCCCGAGCACCCACCCGATGGCGCGTACCGGGAAGGAGATCACCGTGAACAAGAACGCGACCTGAACCACGTCGCCGGTGTCGGCGGCACCGCTGACCACCCGCTGCACACCCACCAGAACGACGAGTAGCACCCCGGCGACGGGCAGGGCCTCGAGGACCGGGTCGAAGACGCTGCGGACCCGTCCGGCGGCGATGTTGGCCGCACGCAGCCGGTGCGCCTGGGTCTCGAAGCGGGCGGTCTCCTCGCTCTCGCGCCCCAGCGCCTTGACGACCATGGCGGCGTCGAAGGACTCGTGCGCCACATCGCTCACCTCGGCGCGGAGCTGCTGGGCCAGCGTCACCCGCGGCGACAGCACCCTCTGGTAGGCGACGTTGATGGCGAACAGCAGCGGGAATATCACCAGACCGACGACGGTGAGCACCAGGTCGGCGGTGAGCATCGCCACGACGGCGACGAGCAGCATGACCAGCACCCCGACGGCCATCGGCAGCGGCATCATCACCGCCCAGGCGGCCTCGACGTCTGCGTTGGCATTGGACAGCAGCTGCCCGGTGGGGTGCGCCTGGTGCCAGCGCATCGGCAGCCGCAGGTACTGGCGGGTCACGGCGCGGCGGTGCTGCGCCATCAGCCGGAAGTAGACGACACCGCCGACGAGCCGGCGGCCGATGATGCCCAGAGCTCGGCCGATGGCCACCGCCAGGAACAGCGCGCTCACCGCGACCAGGTCGGCCGCGTCGATGGCGTCGGCCTCGAAGGCCGGCGTGATGACCGCGTCGGTCGCCCACCCGAGCACCCAGGCATCGGCCACGGTCAGCGCGCCGTAGACGAGGCTGCCGAGCACCGCAACCGTGAACAGCCGCCACTGCGCCCGCGCCCCGTGCGCGATGACACCGAACCCGCGCCGGGTGGTGCCGGGGCGGGCGGACATGGCGGTGCTCCTTGTACGGGGGGGGTGGGTCACCCAGCGTACGCGGCGGGGGTCAGCGGACCGGGTGGCCGGCGCCACGCAACGCGTCCTTGACCTGCGCGATCCGCAGCGAGCCGAAGTGGAACACGCTGGCGGCCAGCACCGCGTCCGCCCCGGCCTCGATGGCGGGCGCGAAGTGGCCGACCGAGCCGGCTCCCCCGCTGGCCACCAGCGGCACCGGGCAGACCGCCCGCACGGCGGCGAGCATGTCGAGGTCGAATCCGGCGCGGGTGCCGTCGGCGTCGATCGAGTTGAGCAGGATCTCGCCCGCGCCCAACGCGCAGCCGCGGACCACCCAGTCGGCGAGGTCGACGCCCGCAGGCCGGCGCCCGCCGTGGGTGGTGACCTCGTAGCCGCTGGGCTGCCCGGCTGCGCTGCGGGCGTCGACGCTGAGCACGAGCACCTGCGAGCCGAATCGCTCGGCGATCTCGGCCACCGCCTGCGGGCTCTCGACGGCAGCGGTGGACATCGCCACCTTGTCGGCCCCCGCCCGCAGCAGCTTGTCGACGTCGCCCGGTGTACGCACGCCGCCGCCGACCGTCAACGGGATGAACACCTGCTCCGCGGTGCGTGACACCACGTCGTACGTCGTCTCGCGCGAGTCCGACGAGGCGGTGATGTCGAGGAAGCACAGCTCGTCGGCACCCTCCGCGTCGTAGACCCGGGCCAGCTCCACCGGGTCGCCGGCGTCGCGCAGGTCCACGAAGTTGACGCCCTTGACCACCCGACCCGCGTGCACGTCGAGGCACGGGATCACCCGCACAGCCAAACTCATGCCGCGGCTGCAGCGACGGTCGCCAGCGCCTGGGTGAGCGTGAACGAACCCGCGTACAGGGCGGTGCCGACGACGGCGCCCTCGACGCCGACCGGGGTGAGCGCCGCCAGCGTGGAGATGTCGCCGAGGGAGGCGATGCCGCCGGAGGCCACCACCGGGCGGTCGGTGCGGGCGCACACCGAACGGAGCAGGTCGACGTTGGGCCCTTGCAGCAAGCCGTCCCTGGCGACGTCGGTGACGACGTAGCGGGCGCACCCCTCGCGGTCCAACCGCTCGAGCACGTCGTAGAGGTCGCCGCCCGGGCGGGTCCAGCCCCGGGCCGCAAGCGTGCGACCGCGCACGTCGAGACCGACGGCCACCCGGTCGCCGTGCTCGGCGATGGCGCTGGCGCACCATTGCGGGGTCTCCAGCGCAGCGGTCCCGATGTTGACGCGCCGACAGCCGGTCGCCAGCGCGGCCGCCAGGCTCGCGTCGTCGCGGATACCGCCGGACATCTCCACGTCGACGTCGACCCGCCCGACGACCTCGGCGAGCAGATCGCTGTTCTGCCCGCGCCCGAAGGCCGCGTCGAGATCGACCAGGTGGATCCACCGCGCGCCCGCTGCCTGCCAGCGCAGCGCCGCCTCGACCGGGTCCCCGAAGTCCTTCGCGCTGCCCGCCTCGCCCTGCACCAGCCGGACCGCGCGCCCACCGGCGACGTCCACGGCTGGCAGTAGCTCCAGCTCGACGCTCACCCCCCGACCCCGCGGTTGGTGGACCCGAACGTGGCGGCGGCGGTCATCGGGGAAGGGCGGGCTCGAGGTAGATCACCCGGGCGACCGGCTCGGCGGCGCGGATCCGGGCCTCTGCCTCGTCGATCATGCGGGCGATGTCGGCCCCGGTGGCGGCCGCGTCGACACCGAACTTGGCGGCCACCAGCAGCTCCTCCGGCCCCAGGTGCAAGGTCTTCATGTGGATCACGCTGGTGACGCCGTCGTCGGGTCCGCCGACCAGGGCCTGCTCGATCCGCCGGATCGCCTCCGGCGAGGCCCCCTCGCCGAGCAGCAGCGACTTCATCTCGACCGCCAGCACCGCGGCGATCACCACCAGCAGCACCCCGATCATGGCCGTCCCCGCGGCGTCCCACCGCCCGTCGTCGGTGGCCAATGTCAGGCTCACTCCGAGCAGCGCGAACACCAGCCCGAGCAGTGCGCCGAGGTCCTCCAGGAGCACGACCGGCAGCTCGGGCGCCTTCGCCGTTCGGACGAAATCCACCCAAGACCGCGACCCGCGTACCCGGTTGGACTCGACGATCGCGGTACGGAACGAGAAGGTCTCCATCCCGATCGCCGCCACCAGCACGACAACGGGCACCCACTGCCACGCGTCGATCGGGTGCGGGTCCGACCACTTGTGCCACGCCTCGTACAGCGCGAACAGCCCACCCACGCTGAACAGCACGACCGCCACGATGAACGCGTACAGGTAGCGCTCGCGGCCATACCCGAAAGGGTGCTTGTCGGTGGCATCGCGCCTGGCGCGGTTGCCGCCGAGCAGCAGCAACCCCTGGTTGCCGGAGTCGGCGACCGAGTGGATCGACTCGGCCAGCATCGACGACGACTGGGTCAGCAGCCAGGCCACGAACTTGGTGACCGCGATGCCGAGGTTGGCCAGCAAGGCGGCGATGATCGCCCGGGTCCCGCCCTCAGTCGCCACGGCGGCCACGATAGTGCGGCCGGTCAGCGCCGGTCTCCGGCGCGCCTAGCGGGGCACTCACAGGGTCCCGACCCAGTTGCGCAGCAGCCGCGCGCCGGCATCGCCTGACTTCTCGGGATGGAACTGCGTCGCCCACAGCGGGCCGTTCTCGACCGCGGACACGAACCGGTCGCCACCGTACGGAGTCCACGTCACCCGAGGAGCGGGGGTGTGCCCGTCGGTGCGCAGCTCCCAGCCACGCGCAGCGTACGAGTGCACGAAGTAGAACCGTTCGTTCTGGACGCCGGCAAACATCTGTGATCCCGGGTCGGGTGCCACGGTGTTCCAGCCCATGTGCGGCACCACCGGCGCCTGCAGCCGCTCCACCCGGCCGGGCCACTCCCCGCAGCCCGTCGTCGCGACGCCGTGCTCCAGACCGCTGTCGAACAGCACCTGCATCCCGACGCAGATCCCAAGCACCGGACGCCCACCGGCGAGCCGCCGGCCGATGACGCGCGGACCGTGCACTCGGCGCAGCCCGGCCATCACCGCCGTGAATGCGCCGACCCCCGGTACCAGCAACCCGTCGGCCGCCAGTGCCTTGTCGAACGAGGCGGTGAGCTCGACCTGCGCCCCGGCCCGCTCGAGCGCGCGGACCGCAGACCGCACGTTGCCCGAGCCGTGGTCGAGGACCACCACCGACGCGGTCACAGCGAGCCCTTGGTCGACGGCACCCCCGGCTCGCGCGGGTCGAGGGCCACCGCATCGCGCAGGGCGCGGGCCAGCGCCTTGTACTGCGCCTCGACGACGTGGTGCGGGTCGCGCCCGGCGAGCACGCGGAGGTGAATGGCGATGCCGGCGTGGGTTGCGAGCGTCTCCACCACGTGCCGGGTCAGCGAGCCGAGGTAGGGCACCGCAGCGCCACCACCACCGAGCGCGACCTGGGCCTGACCGGCCGGCTCGCCGATGTGCACGCAGTACGGGCGGCCGGACACGTCGACCGCGCACTGCACCAGCGTCTCGTCCAGCGGAACCAGGGCTGCGCCGAAGCGGCGGATCCCGACCTTGGCCCCGAGCGCCTCGCGCAGCGCTCGGCCCAGCGCGATAGCGGTGTCCTCGACGCTGTGATGGGCGTCGACGTGGGTGTCCCCATCGGTGCGAACGGTCAGGTCGAACAGGGCGTGCCGGCCGAACGCGTCGAGCATGTGGTCGTAGAACCCGACCCCGGTAGTGACCGCGGTGCGGCCGGTGCCGTCGAGGTCGATCTCGACCAGCACCTCCGACTCGGCGGTGCTGCGCTCGACCCGAGCGGTGCGCGTCCCGGTCATCGCCGGGTGCCGTCCAGCAGGTCCACCGTGGCAACGTCGCCCCGTAGGTCGCCCCGGACGCCGGCCCGAACGTCGGCCCGGACCTCGTCGAGCGCCTGCCGGAAGGCGGCGATCTCGCTCGGTGTGCCCACCGATACCCGCAACCACCCGTCGGGACCGGTCTCGCGGACCAGGACTCCGCGGTCGAGCAGCCCCCGCCACACCAGGTGCCGGTCGGCGAACCGGCCGAACAGGACGAAGTTGGCGTCGGACTCGGCCACCTCGAGGCCCCGCCCGGCCAGCCAGGCGGCCAGCCGGTCCCGGTC
>JALYQN010000421.1 GCA_030855835.1 Actinomycetota bacterium
GTCGGTGGGTGCGCAGCAGCGCCGAGAACGCCGAGCCGGAGTGACTCACCAACGCCACCGGACCCGCCGGGATCTCGTCCCGCTCCTGGTAGCCGACCGCCCGGACGCCGCGCTGCACGTTGACGAAACCCATGCACCCCCCGCCGATCAGGGCCATCCCCGCGTCGGTGGCGATCTCGCGCAGCCTCACACCCTGGCCAGGGGCAGTGCCGAAGACCACCGCCCCCGCATCCCCGCGGTCGGCCGCCAGCCGCAGCTGGCTCGCGGCAGCGGAGTCGGGTACCCCGAGCAGCACAAGGTCGACCGGTGCCGGAACGTCGGCCAGCGAGGGGACGCAGCGCAGCCCGCGGACCTCGCCGCCCCGAGGGTTCACCAGGTGTACGTCGGGACCGGCGGGGCTGGCGAGCACCTCGGCGGTGAGTCGATGTCCAAAAGACCCCGTACGCGCACTTGCGCCGACCACCGCGATGCTGCGGGCGTGCAACATCGACCGCAGCGAGTCCAGGCGGTGGGGCTGCGCGGGCTGGGACGACACCACGAGACCTCGCCGTCGTCGGTTGTCCGAGGGACTGACTGACTGTTCAGTCTAAGTCAGTGCTAGCCTGCGCGGCAACATGACCGTGCATGCGGGCCCGACCCCGGAGGCCACCCCCGACGTCCGCCGCGACCAGATGCTGCGAGCGGCCGCCGAGCTGATCGGTGAGCGCGGTTTCTCCGACACGCGCATCGCCGACGTCGCGGGACGGGTTGGGGCCAGCCCTGCCCTGGTTGTCTACTACTTCGGTACCAAGGATCACCTGCTGACCGAAGCGCTGCGTTGGTCCGAGCGCGCCTTCTACGCCGATGCCCACGCAATGCTCGCCGAGCGCCAGGGCATCTCCATCCGGTTGGAGTCGCTGGTCCGGCTCACCTGCGTCCCACGGGGTGACAAGGGTGAGTCCACCGGAGCCTGGGGTCTGTGGTTCGACCTCTGGGCGCAGGCCTTCCGGCACGACGGGGTCGCCCGGGACCGGATCGAGCTGGACCAGCAATGGCGCGACATGATTGCCGGTCTCGTTCGCGACGCGGTCAACGACCGGGAGATCGAGGACGTCGATGTCGGCGATTTCGCGGTCACGTTCGCCGCTCTGCTCGATGGATTGTCGATCCAGGTCGCCCTCGAGGACCCGGTGGTCGACCCTGCGCGCGCGCACCGCATCGCGATGCGGTTCGCGTCGACGACGCTCGGCTTCGACTGGCCGGCTAACCGGCGGCGTGCAGCAGCCTCGCGCCGGCGACCTCGATGATCACCTCGACCGTCGCCCCCTCGCACAGCCATCCCGGCACCGCCCCCTGTGCGTGCGGGATCAGCGCGATCACCTCGGTGTCCGCGACCCGCACGATCGCCTGCGTGGCCGGGCCCTGGAACACCAGATGGGCGACCGTGCCCGTCAGGCAGTTGGCGTCGCTGCCCACTGCGGCGTTGCGGTGGCCGGCGGGCGACAGGTGCACACGCTCGGGACGGATCACAACCTGCCCGTCCGCAGCTGCGGCTCCGCCGGTGTGACCGGACGCGTGCGCCCGCAGGTCCAGCTCGCCGAGGCGGCAGTGCGCGGTGCCGTCGACCACCGACTGGACCTTCACGTCGAGCAGGTTCGCGGTGCCGAGGAAACCGGCGACGTACGCGGTCCTCGGCTCGGCGTAGACGGCGGCCGGCTCGCCCACCTGCTCGACCCGACCGCCCGCAAGCAGCGCGATCCGGTCGGACATGGTCAGCGCCTCCTCCTGGTCGTGCGTGACGTACACGAACGTGATGCCCACCTCTCGCTGCAGCTGGCGCAGCTCGAGCTGCAGCTGCTTGCGCAGCTTGGCGTCCAGCGCTCCTAGCGGCTCGTCCAGCAGCAGCACGGTCGGCCGCAGCACCAGGGCCCGGGCCAGGGCAACCCGCTGCTGCTGGCCGCCGGAGAGCTGGTGCGGACGCCGCTTCGCGTACTCCTCCATCTGCACGAGCTCGAGCGCCTCAGCGACCCGTCGCTGCGTCTGCGCCTTGCTCGCGTCTCGGTACCGCAGCCCGAAGCCGACATTGTCAGCGACGGAAAGAAATGGGAACAGCGCGTACGACTGGAACACGGTGTTGACGGGACGCTTGTGCGGGGGGATGGCCACCAGGTCCGTGCCGTCGAGCTCGATGCTGCCGGCGTCGGGGTGCTCGAAACCGCCGACCAGCCGCAACGTGGTGGTCTTGCCGCATCCGGACGGTCCCAGCAGCGAGAAGAACTCGCCGGCCTCGATGTCGAGGCTCAGACCGTCGACGGCGGTGGCGTCGTCGTAGCGCTTGACCAGGTCCCGCAGCAGCAGGCGCCCGGCGGTCACGCCCGCCCGCCTACCTGTCCACGAGGGACGCCACGGTGGTGGCCAGCCGGTCGAAGTTCGCGACGAACCGGTCGATGTCGTCGTCGTCGTGCTGGACGGAGAACAGCCACTGCTCGACCTTGCCCCACGGTGGCAGGAAGACGCCACCGTTGTGCTGAATCAGCCAGTGCGCGTGGCCGAGCCGGTCATCGATGCCGAGGAAGTCGCGGAAGCTGCGGACCGGCTCGGGCAGGAAGGTCACGCATCCCTTGGCGCCGGCGGTCACGTGTCGCCAGGGCAGCCGGTTGCGGGTGATGACGTCGTCGATGCCGGCGACCATGCGGGCCCGCAGCCGGTCGAGATGGGTGTACGCGTCGGGAACCAGCACCTGGGTGAGCATCGCGCGGGCGGCCGCCATGGCCAGCGGGTTGCCGTTGAAGGTGCCGACCTGCTCGTAGCGCCCGTCCGCGATGAGGCCCATGACGTCGGCCGTGCCGCCGATGGCCGCGGTGGAGATACCGCCGCCCATCGCCTTGGCCAGGCAGATCAGGTCGGGGATGACCCCGGACTCCGCGGTAACACCGCCGGGCCCGACCACGAAGCCGCTCTTGACCTCGTCGAAGCACAGCAGCGCGCCGTGCCGGTGCAGTATCTCCACCAGGCCGGCGAGGTAACCGTCGTCGGGGCGGATGATGCCGGCGTTCATCATCACCGGCTCCACGATCATCCCGGCGATCTGATCCGCGTGCCTGGCAAGAGCGGCCTCGACCATGTCCAGGTCGTTGAAGCCGACGACCACCACGAGGTCCCGGATGCCGCTGGGGATGCCGGTGTTTCCGGGCACCCCGATCGGTCGGTCGGCCGGTCCGGCCTCGTCCGCGTCCGGCAGCACGGAGACCTGCACCGAGACGTGGTGGCCGTGGTAGCCGCCCTCCACCTTGATGATCAGGTCGCGACCGGTCACCGCACGCATCAGGTGCACGGCGTCCATCGTCGCCTCGGTGCCGGAGTTGGCGAAGCGCCACAGTGGCAACCGGTAGCGGCGGGCCAGCTCGTCGGCGACGACCAGCGCATCCTCGGTCGGCTGGGCGAAGTGGGTCCCGCTGCGCACCCGTTCGGACACCGCGGCCACGATCGCCGGGTGCGCGTGCCCGGCCAGCGAGACGCCGTACCCGCCGTGGAAGTCGGCGTACTCGGTGCCGTCGACGTCGTAGACCTTCGAGCCGACTCCGTGGCTCAACCACACCGCCTGCGGTTCGGCGATCTGCCAGTTGGAGGTGGCGCCGCCGGCGAGCGTCAGGCTGGCGGTGGCGGTCAGCTCGGCGCTGCGCGGCTGGCGGGCGACGAAGGTGGCCGTCTCCTGGGCGATAACGTCGTCGAGGGAGGCCGGAGGAGCTCCCGGGTCGGCCGTGAGCGTCACGTCTTCACCTCTAGACGAGTCATTGACTGATCGTTCAGTCTATGCGACTGTGCTGGCGCCGGGCAACAAGGACCGCGGAGGTCAGATGGCAGCACAGCGTCGGTTGTGGACCCGTCGCCAGCTCCTCGTGCGCGCCGCGGTGTCCGGCGCCGCGGTGTCCGGCGTGTCCGCGCTCGGCGGCTGCTCCACCCGTACACCGGGCTCTGCCACCGGCAGCACACCCACAAAGCTGCGGATCGCCTCCCCGGAGAACCCGGTGACCTGGCCGATCCCGGGTGACAACCCGCCGATAGAGGACGGGCTGGCACCGGAGCGGGGCGCCACGCTGCGTCTCTACAACTACGCCGACTATCTGGCGCCCGCGGTGATGAAGGCCTTCGAGGAGCTTTACGACGTCGACATCTCGCTGTCGACCTTCAACAACGCCGACGAGGCGCTCGCCAAGGTGCGCTCGGCGACGATTCCGTTCGACGTGTACTTCCCCAGCTACGACCAGATCGGCAAGCTGGTGTCTGCGGGTCTGTTGCAGCCGCTGAATCACAGCTACATCCCGCACATCAGCGACGCCTGGCCGGTCTTCACCGACCCCTGGTACGACGGCGAGTGGCGCTACACCGTCCCCTACGCGATCTACACCACCGGCATCGGCTGGCGGGCCGATCTGGTCGACGTGGACGTCGGGGGGTACGAGAACCCCTACGACGTCTTCTGGGACGACCGATACGCCGGCGACCTCGCCGTCATCGACGACTTTCACACCGCCATGGGCATGGTGCTGCTCCGCAACGGGGTCACCGACCTGAACACCGCCGACCCCGATCAGCTCGAGATCGTGCGCGCCGACCTGCTCGACCTGACCGAGCAGACCCGGCCGAAGGTCACCATCACCATGTACAACGACCTGCCGGGCGGGCAGTACGGCCTGACCCAGATGTGGTCCGGGGACGCGGTCAACGCGCAGTACTACCT
>JALYQN010000444.1 GCA_030855835.1 Actinomycetota bacterium
CGCCGCAGGCAAGACGCCCTCGGCCGATTGACCCCCATCGAGTTCGAGACCATCATGACCACGCCAGCCACTCAGGCTGCGTGAGCCAACCTGTCACCTGATCGTGCAGCAGCCCCTTCTGGACCGAGCGGCCCGTGCTCACACACATTCACACATTCGCGCGGGCTCGCCGGGCATCCCCCTGGGCCGTGCTCGGTGCGGTGCTATGCCGGGTCGTCGTCGCCACCCCCCACACGTCGTGCTGCCGCCGCTGATCGGCGGGGTGGCCTCACTTAACGTGTTCGCCGGGCTAGTAGGCGACTCCGGCTCGGGGAAGGGTGCGGCTGAGTCAGCCGGTGCCGACGCCGTGCAAGTAGGACACCTCAACAGGTTCCCGGTCGGCTCCGGTGAGGGCCTGACGCACCTATTCGTCAAGCGGACAAAGACCGGGATCGAGCAACACACCACGGCGGTGCTCGCCGAGGTGCCCGAGGTCGACACCCTGGCCGCGCTCAACTCCCGGCAAGGCTCCACCCTGCAACCCGTACTCCGGCAGTCATGGATGGGTGAACAGTTCGGATTCGGCTACGCCGACCCGACAAAGCGGCTAGTAGTAAAAGCGCACACCTACCGGCTTTGCATGATCGTCGGAATCCAACCGGCCCGCGCGGGGGGCATCCTGGACGACAGCAACGGCGGCACGCCCCAGCGTTACCTGTGGCTACCCGCCGCCGACCCGGACGCGCCCGACATACCACCAGCCGCGCCGGAACCGTTGCGGTGGCAACCGCCGAGCTGGCGGCCGGACGACGGCACCGGGTGGCGCAACCCGCTCACCGGGCGGATACACCTCCCGGTCTGCGAGACAGCACGGGTCGCGGTCGACCGGGCACGGCTGGCCAGGGTGCGCGGCGAGGGCGACGCGCTCGACTCACACTCACTCCTAGCCCGGCTCAAGGTTGGGGCCGCGCTGGCGCTACTCGACGGCCGGGCCGAGGTCAGCGAGTCCGACTGGCAGCTCGCCGCCGTCGTGATGGCTGTTTCGGATGCGACCCGGGGGCGGGTTGTCGACACCCTCCGACGAGCCAGCGCGGAGAGCAACCGGGTCCGAGGCGAGGCCGAGGGAAGCCGCGCGGTTGTCGTCGCGGAGAAACTCGACGCCCACCAGCAGCACCGGGTCGGCCGGATCATCTTGCGGGCACTCCAGAAGCGAGGCGACTGGGGCACCCTCCGCGACGTGACCCGCGCCGTCGCCAGCCGGGACCGGGCAGCCGTCGAGGACGCGCTCACCGCGCTGGTTGACGGCGGTCAGGTCGAGGTCCGCGACGACAACGGCAAGCACCTGTACCGGGTGCCGGAGGAGGGCTGAGATGCGGACCCTGAAAGCGCGGACAACGCGGACATGTCCGCGGTACCCCGCGCTTCCTCGCGCTAAGGGGAAGATAGGTTATGTATGTAATAACGCTGTGACCTGCGACGATACTCTCGCGCCGGCGAACGGCCGTCCCTCCGGTTTCTCGCCCCACCGGGGACATGTCCCCGTTGTCCGCGCTTTGGGGCCACCCCGACAGACCCCGTTCCGCGACCCCCAAAACCGCGCTGGAGACCAGGTCCCGGACCACGTCGCCACCGGTCCCGCCGACCTCGCAGCGGCCGCCGGCACAACCTGCCCGACGACCTGCCGGAGCCGGTTCTGGACGCTATCGAGGACGCCGCGCTGGTCACCTGCTGGGGTCGAGCGGCGGTCCCCCGATCCGGCTACGGCCGCCGCGAAATCCTCGATGTGCCAACCACCGAGGAGCCGATGCGGCTGGTGCAACAGCTCGGTGGCATCGCTCGCGGGCTGTACGGGCTTGGACTGGACGGCGACGCCGTGACCGCGCTAACCCGGCGGGTCGCGCTCGACTCGATGCCGGCAGCGAGGCACGCCGTCCTCGCAGCTTTGGCAACCGGGGAGGTACTCAGCACCGCCGGGGTGGCCCGGGTGGCGGGTGTCGACCGGAAGGTGGCCCGGTTCGCGCTGGAGGAGCTGGAGACGGTCGGAGTAGTCGAGTCCGACCAAATCGACGACGAGGCCGAGGAGCCAACCGGGTCCGTGGCCTGGCAACTCTCGGTTGACGACGGGTCGCTCATCGCCCGCGTCTTTGCAGGTCACAAGCGGTGCCAGGGGTGGGACAACATGTGGGTTGCTATCCCCCCTCTCCCCCGAGAAGGGCCAACGGGACAGGCAGTAACGGGGGTGCTCCCCACGTTTCGTCCCACCCCCTGCAGGCCGTCGAAGCGCCGTGACCACCGTGCCCCACCTGCGGTGGGCCGATGTACCTCGAAGGCCGCGACGTGTGCGCCAAATGCGACCAACACCGATCCGATGAGCGCCCCACTCCGATCGTCAGCCGCGCGTTCCAATGACCTCGAACCGGTCCCGGTGGTTTAGCTACCGGTGCGGCGGGCCGCACTCGTAACGGATTCCGGACGTCTCACCGTCAGGTTGACCTGTACAAGATTCGTGCCCAGGAGAGGAAGAAGAATCATGCTCTTGCACTCGTCGTGGAGGTTGCGCCCCATGGTGGTGGCGTTAGCGGTCGTCGCCGTAGCAGCAGCTGTCCCGTCGCTTGGCGGTGCGGAAGGTTCACCAGCAGCGGCCGGAACCTTCCCCGGTCGGAATGGTCTTCTGACGTTCGCGCGGTCGACGCCCGACGGGTTTGACATCGTGGCTATGCGTCGAGACGGGTCGCATCGTCGCGTCCTCGTCAAGTCGCCGGCCGATTCGGTCAGCCTGTACTCCGACTGGTCACCCGATGGGCGACACTTGGCCTTTGATAGCGACCGAACGGGCAAGATCGAGGTTTTCCTGAGGCGACCAGGTGGTGAGATCAAACAGCTGACTGAGGGCCCTGCCGAGGACACGCACCCTACGTGGGCACCAGGCGGACTTCGCATCGCCTTTGAGAGTGACCGCTCGGGCAGTCGGCAGATTCATGTGATGGATAAGAACGGCACCAACGTTCGCCGCGTGACACGCTTTACCCCTGGCGCGGAGGAACCCTCGTTCTCGCCTACGGGTCGTTGGATCGCGTTTCTGTCCGGCAAGGT